>VAZT01000543.1 GCA_005884825.1 Alphaproteobacteria bacterium | reverse complement strand
TCTTCATCTTGGCTTTCCTTTCCATTGTAACTTCGCGGCCGCGAACCGCACGAAGCCGGCGGCGCCCGACGGCATGACATAAATCACCAACAGCAGGATGACGCCGTAGATCGCACCGGCGAGCCCGGTCGATACACGCTCGGCGATGTTCGGAACGAACAGCACGAACACGCCACCGAAAAGGCTTCCGGGGATCGAACCGACGCCCCCCACCACCAGCCCGACCAGCAAGGAGACCGACAACAGAAACGTAAAGCTGTCGGGCGCCACGAATTGAATGGCGATTGCACCCAGCGCCCCCGCGACCCCGGTGTAGAACGCGCTGACGCCAAAGGTCAGAGTCTTGTAGAGCGCGGTGTTGATCCCCATCGTTGCCGCCGCGATCGGGTGGTCGCGGATCGCCATGATCGCCCGGCCGGTTCGGCTCTTCACGAGGTTAGCAGCGCCGGCGAACAGGATAAGCAATACCGCCAACGTGAAGAAATAAAGCCACTGGTCGGCATCGAGCGGTACGCCGGGCGGCGGATCGGGCTTCAGGATGACGATCCCCTGCACCCCGCCGGTCAGAGGTTCGAGCGGCTGGAATTTGAGGATCTGCGGCATGGCGGTCGCGAGCGCGAAGGTCGCCAGAGCGAGATAAAGGCCTTGCAGCCGCAGGGCCGGCAGCCCGAACAGGAAACCCACGACAAAGCAGACCGCACCGGCGCAGGGCAAGGTCCAATAGTAAGCAAGATCCAGCTGCTCCATCAGGATCGCGGCGGTGTAGGCGCCGATCCCGTAAAAGGCGCTGTGCCCGAGCGAGAATTGCCCGTTGAAGCCGGTCAGCAGATTGAGACCCAGGATGGCCAACCCGTAGACCATAACCAGGGTCAGCTGGAAAACAAAAAAGCTCTTGAAAACAAAGGGTATCACCAACGCGATGACGATCGTCGCCGCGATCAGGAGATGCCGGGTACTCGGCTTTGCGAGTACTGAAGGGCGGGGCGACGCGCTCGCGAGGGCAACTGCCTCCCGCTGCGGGACCGTCATACCCGGCTCACCACCGTGCGGCCGAATACACCGCTCGGCTTGACCATCAGCACTGCGACGATCAGCACGAGGGCGATCGTCAGCTTCAGTTCGCGCCCGACATAGGGGATGAAGGTGCCGGCGAGGTTCTCGATGACGCCAACGGCGAAACCGCCGGCCACCGCGCCGCCGGGGCTCGACAGACCGCCGAGGACTGCGCCGGCAAATCCATAGAGCAGGACACCGAGCATCATGTTCGGTTCGAGAAACACCACCGGGGCGATCAGCATTCCGGCGACCGCCCCGACCGCGGCCGACATCCCCCAGCCCAGCGCGATCATCCAGCCGACCCGGATGCCGACGAGGCGCGCCGATTCCGGGTTGGTCGCCGCGGCGCGCATCGCCAGGCCGAGCCGAGACCCACGGAAGAACAGGTAGAGGAGGCCCAGCATCAGCAAGGTGACCCCAATCATCCCGGCCTGATGCGTGCCGATCAGCCGCTCACCGAACAGCGGGGCCGAGCCGAACGGGGTTGGGAAGGTCTTGATGTTGAAATCCCAAATCCACCCGGCGGAGCTGTTGAGGATGCCGTAGAGAGCGATGAACGCGGCAAGTTGGCTCAAGATCGGCGCGTTTTGGATCGGCTTGAACAAGATACGTTCGATGGCAACGCCGCCGAGGAAAGACACCGCTACCGCACCGACGAACGCGGCCCAATAGGGCCAACCCCATTGGAGCATCTGCCAGGCGAGGAAGGTCGAGAACATCGCCATCTCGCCCTGAGCGAAATTGAGGTGGTCGATCGCCTGATAAATCATCACCACGGCAAGCGCCATCGACGCATAGATCGCGCCGGTTGCGAGCCCCGCCAGCACCTGTTGCAGCAACAGTTCCATCGCTAGCCTTGGTTTCCGTCACCCCCGCGAAAGCGCGCGAAAGCGGGGTCCAGGGTTGTTGGGCCCTGCGCCAGCCATCTGGATTCCCGCTTTTCGCGGGAATGACGGATTCAGCAGGTGATCAGCGACCATGCAAAGTCCCGCCCGCTGCGAAATCAATACCCCAGATACGAGC
This sequence comes from Alphaproteobacteria bacterium, assembly GCA_005884825.1. GTDB lineage: Bacteria > Pseudomonadota > Alphaproteobacteria > ATCC43930 > CGMCC-115725 > AP-15. Next base: position 2,531 of record VAZT01000543.1, on the reverse strand, counting down.
GGCGCACTGCTTCGTCCTGGCCTATCTCTTGCGCTGGGCCGGCCATGACGATGTGCCCGGTTTCGAGCAGGTAGGCATGGTCTGCCAGGTCCAGCGCCAGCGCGGCGTTCTGCTCGACGATCAGCATCGCGACACCGAGCTCGCGATTGAGACGGCGCAGGATCTCGAACAATTCCTCGACGATCAGCGGCGCCAATCCGAAAGAAGGTTCGTCGAGCAGCATAAGCCGCGGCCTCAGCATCAAGGCGCGGCCGACTGCCAGCATCTGTTGCTCGCCGCCGCTCAGGGTTCCGGCGGTTTGGGCGCGGCGTTCCTTGAGTCGTGGGAAATGCGCATAAACCTGCTCGATATCGGCCGCAATGGCGGTGCGGCCATGTCGTACCATTGCGCCAAGCTGCAGGTTCTCCTCGACCGTCATGCGGACAAAAGTACCCCGGCCCTCCGGCACATGGGCGATCCCGAGGCGCACGATATCTTCAGTGGCGCGGCCGAGGAGGGACTTGCCATCGAAGCGGATCTCGCCACTGAGCCGTATCATCCCGCAGAGCGCGCGCAATGTCGTCGTCTTGCCGGCTCCGTTGGCGCCGAGCAACGTCACGATGTTGCCTTCGTCGAGCGCGAAATCGAGGCCGTGAAGAGCCTGGTTCTCACCGTAAAACGCACACAACTGGCGTACTTCGAGCATCATTGCACCGGCGCCCGCGGCTTGCCGAGATAAGCGCGGATGACCTCCTCGTCCTGCTGGACCGAAGCCGGCGGCCCTTCCGCGATCTTACGGCCGAAATCGAGCGCGACGACCTTGTCCGAGATCGACTCGTCCGGGAGGGGCGGCCGCTGCGGCTCGTGCGCGATCGCGAGGAGAGGCTGATCGGTGAAGGTTTCGCCGATGCCGCCGAGATGCTGACCCGGCGACTGCGCGGCCGGGAAGCGCCGGCCGCCTGTGTCGAGGCCGTCCAGGAGTTCGGTCACGGCGGCAGCGATTGCCTCCTCCTGGCGCCGGACCCAGGGTAGGTGCAGGGCATCGCTGACGAAGTCGCTGCGGGTGCGCCCATGGGCGCCAACCCGAATATTGTCGGCGACCGTCATCGTGCGGAAGAGGGCGAGGTTCTGGAAGGTCCGGGCAATGCCGATCTCGGCGATCCGGTGCGGCGCACGGTCGAGCAGCGAGGAGCCCTCGAACAGAATTGCGCCGCGGTTGGGCGTGTAGAGGCGGCTCAGGCAATTGAACAAAGTCGTCTTGCCCGCGCCATTGGGGCCGATCAGGCCGAGGATCTGCCCCTCTTGCAGCTCGAACGAGACGCCGTCGAGGGCGACGATGCCGCCGAAACGCACCGCGACATCGCGAACCTCGAGCAGCGTGGCGCGGGGCATCCATCCTCCCTTGCGACGTGTTGCAGCGACCCTGCCGGCCTCATCCCGGCGAGTCAAGCCGTGCCCGATCCGGATTGGGCCTTCATTGCGCGGCCTTACAGGGATAGTCTTCTCTGAAGGCGTCAGCAGCGGGAAGTGTCATGGGCAGCATCAACGCCAGCGTCGATCTCCGTCGCGACGGCGAAGTCGCGGTCGTCACGGTTGACAACCCGCCGGTCAACGCGCTGAAGCACGAGGTGCGGGCCGGACTCGCCGAGGCGCTGGGACAGGCGCGCGACGACGGCGCAGTCAAGGCGGTGGTGATCGCCTGCGCCGGCCGGACCTTTTTCGCCGGCGCCGACATCACCGAATTTGGCAAACCGCCGCAGGCTCCGAGCCTCCACGATGTCATCGCCGCGATCGAGGCGATGCCGAAGCCCGTCATCGCGGCGTTGCACGGCACCGCGCTGGGCGGCGGCTTCGAGCTGGCGCTCGCCTGCCACTTCCGCGTCGCGGCGCCGGGGGCGCGCGTCGGGCTGCCCGAAGTCAAGCTCGGTCTTTTGCCCGGGGCGGGCGGCACGCAGCGGCTGCCGCGTCTCGTCGGACCGGAGAAGGCGTTGCAGATGATCGTCACCGGCGAGCCGATCGGCGCGGCCGAGGCACGCGGGGATGGAATCATAGACGAGATCGTCGAAGGCGACCTGACCGCGGCTGCGATCGATTTCGCACGCCGCGTCGTCCGGGAGGGGCGGCCGCTGCGGCTCGTGCGCGATCGCGAGGAGAGGCTGATCGGTGAAGGTTTCGCCGATGCCGCCGAGATGCTGACCCGGCGACTGCGCGGCCGGGAAGCGCCGGCCGCCTGTGTCGAGGCCGTTCGCAACGCCATCGTGCTGCCGTTCGAGGAAGGGCTGAAACGCGAAGCCGAGCTGTTTCGCAAGCTGGTCGCCGGCGCTCAATCCAAGGCGCAGCGTCACATCTTTTTCGCCGAGCGCGAGGCGGCCAAGGTGCCGGGCATCCCGGAAGGGACAAAGCCGCGCCCGATCGCGAGCGGCGCAGTCATCGGGGCTGGTACGATGGGCGGCGGCATCGCGATGTGCTTCGCCAATGCCGGCATCCCGGTCACCATTGTCGAGACCGGTCGCGACCTGTTGCAAAAGGGCCTGGACCGGGTTGCCGCCAAT
>VAZT01000110.1 GCA_005884825.1 Alphaproteobacteria bacterium | reverse complement strand
GGATGTCAACGGTCTTGACCCGCTTGCCGTCGACCACGACCTCGCGCCGTCTCCGTTGCCCCGCTCTTGGATTCGGCGCCGCAGGACCCGATGCCCCCGAAGCATTCGACAGGCTGCATCCGACAAACGCGAGGCCGGCCAATGCGCCGGCGACCAATTCCCCTGAAATAGGCATTTCCGTCCTCCTCGATCAGCTCGCCGCTAAGCCTACTACGGCTCGGCCTCACTCCGCGAGCCTTGGTTGCGCGACGGCGGATGAGGCGGGTTGTGCTTTACATGAGAATTCTGTTTGGGGCCCCCGGCTCAGCAAGGGATAATTGCGACTACTATGTGTACGGAGGCAGCGACATGGCGGACAAAATTCGGCTGGGCCTGATCGGCGCCAGCGTCAGCGGCACCTGGTCGTCCCGCTCCCACTTGCCGGCGGTGAAGGCCAGTTCCGATGTGGAGTTGACGGCGGTATGCACCACCAGAGCCGACAGCGCCGAGGCGGCGCGCCGGGCGTGGGGCGCGCGGCTGGCTTTCGACGACTGGCGCAAGATGATCGCCTCGCCGGAAATCGACGCGGTCGCCGTCGTCGTGCGCGTGCCGTCGCATTACGCGCCGACGAAGGCGGCATTGGAGGCGGGCAAGCACGTTTATTGCGAATGGCCGCTCGGACGGACGACGGCGGAGGCCGTGGAACTTGCGGCATTGGCCAAGGCTAAGCGGCTCGTCACCGCGGTTGGCCTGCAGGCCCGCGTCAATCCTGCCGTGATGCACATGAAGGAGCTGGTCGAGGCCGGTTTTGTTGGCGAGGTATTGGCCATCCATGTCAGCCTGATGCGCGAGGGCGTCTTGTCCCGGCCGTCGCACCGCACCTGGCAGCGCGACGCCGAACTCGGCGCCAACACATTGACGATCGCCAACGGCCACACAGTCGACGCAATGCGCTTCGTCACCGGTGACTTCCGCCGGCTGTCCGCCGTGGTGGCGACGCAGGCGAAGCAGTGGCTCGACACCGGCACTAACACATGGCTCAACGTCACATCGCCCGATAACGTGCTGATCAGCGGCCGGCTGACGAATGGCGCCGTTGCATCGGTCCATATCGGCGCCATTCCGTTCGCGGGCAGCGGCTATCGTATGGAAATCTACGGCCGCGACGGGACCTTGGTTGCAGCAGGCGAGGATTCGCCGCAGTTGAGCGAGGTCTTCCTCCAGGGTGCGAAAGGCGGCAACACACTGGCGCCAATACCTGTATCGGATCGCTTCGCCTTCGCCGCGCCCGGCACGCCGTCAGGCGAAGCGCTCAACGTCGGCCAATTGTACACGCAGTTCGCCCGGGCGATCCGCGACGGCGAAAGCCATCAGCCGACTTTCGCGACCGCGGTCGACCTGCACCGGCTTGTCGATGCCGTCAAGCAGGCGTCGGATACCGGTCGCTATATGACGCTCGAGTGACCGAGAACACACTCTTACGGCAAATCGCCGCCAAGAAGGCTGAGCTCGACCGGCTTCGGCCGCAGGCGCCGCACGGCCTCCAAAACCTCGACCGGTCTTATGACATCGAGCTGACTTACACGTCGAACGCGATCGAGGGCAACGCGCTGACCGCCGCCGAAACGCGGATCGTGATCGAGCACGGCGTTACAATCGGCGGCAAGCCGCTGAAAGATCATCTCGAAGCGATCGATCACTTCGAGGCGCTGCGCTATGTCCGTGATCTCGCGCGGCAGACGGTGCCGTTGAGGGAAGCCGATATCCGCAACCTGCACCGGCTCGTCATGCTGCGCTCAGACCCCGACGCGGCCGGGCGCTATGCCAACCAAGGCCGCTATGTCGAGACCGACAGCGGCCGGCATCATTTCCCTTCGCCGGCGCAAGTGCCCGCATTGATGGGCGACTTTGCGCAGTGGCTAGGCGCCGCCGCAGCGACCCCGGAAACCGCATTTGCCGCGCACCGCCGCCTCGTCGAAATCCACCCGTTCAATGACGGCAACGGCCGCACGGCCCGCCTTTTGATGAACCTTGTCCTATTGCGCGGCGGCTATCCGCCGGTCGCCGTGCGCCCACAAGACCGGCCGGCCTATATCGGTTCATTGCAGGACGCGCAGGCCGGGCGCGGCCGTGAGAGATCCGACCGTCTTCTTTACGAGCGATTGGACGCAACGTTAGGGGAGTCCCTGAAGGCCTTGCAAGAGGCGCTGACCGCCCCGACGCAACCGGAGCCATCCAGACGGCAGGCTGATAACCCGGCCCGCTGACCACCGCCCCGCGGTATGATTGCGTTCAGAGCCGGCTTGCTGGAGATACAGCGATCAGTATCCCATTGCCTTGTCGACTTCCTGCAATAGCCGGCCGCCGGTCTCGAGGCTGCGGATGTTGGCGGCGATCTCCGTCACCAGCTGGGCGACGGTCGGCCGGCGTGCCACGTGCGGCATAACGGTGATTTTGGGGTGCAGCCATAATGGACTGTCTGGCGGCAGGGGCTCGGGCCACAGCGCATCCAATGCGGCGTAGGACAACTGCCCCGAATCGAGTGCGCGGATCAGATCCTCGGCCACGACATGCTTGCCGCGCCCGACATTAACCAGCATCGCCCCCCTCGGCATCATCGCGAAAGTACGAGTGCAGAAGATGCCCTCGGTTTCTCGGGTAAGCGGCAACAGGCAGACGGCGATATCGGTCTGATTAAGAAACGGTTCGAGCTGGTCTTGCCCGTGAAAAATCGGCACTTCCTCCTGCTCGCGCGGCGATCGGACCCAAGCCGAGACCGGGAAGCCGAGCGACTTCAGCACCAGCGCCGGCGCTTTCGCCATCATGCCGTAGCCGAGGAAACCGATGCGCCGTTCCTCGGGCCGCACAATCCTTGTCCGGCGCCACTCCCGATTGGCCTGAGCCGCCTGATAACCGGGCATGTCGCGATGAAAGCGCAGCACGTGCATGACGACGTATTCCGTCATCATCGGATCGCCGCCCGGCGGCTCCATCTTGCCGAGCGGGACCTTCGGCAGCTTGGGATGGTTGACAAACGCCTCCACCCCGGCCGAGCGGCTGAACATCGCCTTTAGGTTCGGGAATACGGGAAGAGCATCGAAGTCGGGGTGCATGAAGGCGAGATATTCGATGTCCGCCAGGTCTCCCGGATCGGGCCAGATGCGGATTTCCAGATCGGGCAGCTTTTCCGCGAAGGTCCTCGCTTACCCTGGGCCCCCGCCTTCGCGGGGGTGACGAATGGGGCGGGCGGCGCGGTCCAAACGCACAATGCTCTAGACCACGCCCCCTCAGCGCCGCCCGGCCTGCGCGCGGGCCTTGTCGAGATCGGGGACGTTGCTGGCGGAAGCCACGTCGCCGAGCCGCGATCCGCGCGTCACCGAGAGCGCGGCGACCGCGGCTTCGTTCTCGGTGATCTTCGCCATGATCGCCTCCTTCGCGCGGTCGAAGACGCCGCGGTTGGTGGCGACGAAGTGCTGCGAGTCACGCAGGCCGGCGAGATAGCCGTTGATTTCCGGCACGACGTAACGGGCCACCAAGTCCCAGCTGCGCATCGTGTTTTCCGGGTTGGCCCAGTCGTGCACGAAACCTACGAGGGTACCGAAGCCGCCGCTGATCTCGAGCACGGATTTGATCCGAGCGACGAGATCGTCCGGCGTGCCGATCGTCGCCGAGGCGCCGTCGGAAAACGCGGCCTTGTCAACCGCCTCGTCGGGGTCGCTGAACGGCTTCGCATCGGGCCGCTGCAATGTACCGACAATGTACTGATTGTGATGGCGCAAAAGGCCCTCGCGGGCCTCGGAGCGCGCCTTCTCGCGGGTCTCGGCGATGTGCCAGCTCAAGAGGACGCGCCAATTCTTGCGATCAACTGTCTTGCCGTGCTTGGCAGCGGCGGCCTCGGCAAAGCCCCATTGCGTCGGCAGAGCGTTGAGGCCCTCGCTCGACATCGAGCCGATCGAGATGATCCCGATCCCGTGCTTCCCGGCCAATGTCATGCCGGATGGGCTAATCTGCGAGGCGACGGCGAACGGCATCTCCTCCTGCAATGGCAGAAGCTGCAATGCCGCGTCCTGCAAGGTGAACCAGTCGCTTTTCGCCGTTACCCGCTCGCCGTTGAACAGCCGCCGGATGACGCCGATCGCCTCGTCCTGGCGGTCGCGCTGCACCATCGGATCGATCCCGAGCGTGTGGGCGTCCGATGCGAGCGCGCCGGGGCCGGACCCGAAGATCGCCCGCCCGCCGGTCATCCAGTCAAGCTGCACCATGCGCTGCGCGACATTGAATGGGTGGTGGTAGGGCAATGAGATGACCCCCGTCGCGAGTTTGATGCGCTTCGACCGCTCACCCGCCGCGGCGAGGAACATCTCGGGCGAGCCGATCATCTCCCAGCCGCTCGAATGGTGCTCGCCGCACCAGAATTCGTCATAGCCGAGCCGGTCGAGATGCTCCACGAGGTCGAGATCGCGGCGGAACTGCAACATCGGATGCTCGCCGACCGGATGGTGCGGGGCGAGGAAGGCGCCGAAATTCAAACGCGGCATGACGGGTCTCGAGGTGGTTCGATGACAGAGACGAAACCCGGCCGCGCGCATCTGATTGCCGGCGGTTTTCCGCCCGGTTCGTATGCCGGGCACGACCACGACTATGCTCGGCTGCGGCTGCTGGGGCTGCTGGCCGAACGGGACATTCCGGCCTCGGTCGCCAACGACTTTGCGGATGTCGAGAAATGGCTGCCGGTTAGCCGCCTGCTGATCACCTACGTCGCCGGCCCCTACCCCGACGCCGCGCAGACCCGCGCGATCGAGCGCTGGCTGGAGGCGGGCGGTTATTGGCTGGCTTTGCACGGCACAAGTGGCGGCCGCGCCGAGCGGGTGGAGGGCACCCGCCAGCGCCGCACCGTCAAGACCGAGCACCACGCGCTCCTCGGCAGCTATTTTCTGACCCATCCCCCGATCTGCGAGTTTCGCGTCGAGGTGAGCGCCGCGGTTTCCCCTCTCACTCGCGGGCTCGGCACATCGTTCGTCGTCGAGGACGAGCCGTATTTCGTCGAGCTGCAGGATCCGGGCTCGACGCAGATCCTGCTGACCGCGGATTGCGGCCCGAGCGCCACCTCGCCCGCCATTGGCACGCTCTACCCCTCGGACACCTCCCTGCAAGCCGACGGCAGAACCCGCGTGCTCGGCTATACCCGCGAGGTCGGCAACGGCGGCGTCACCTACTTCGCGCTCGGCCATTGCCACAACCCGGCCATCCGCGCCGCCCGGGCCCCTGACCCGACGGACAAGACGCCGCCGGTCTTTCACGGTTCATGGGAAACCGACGCGTTCATTACATTGCTGCGCAACGCCATCGCCTGCGGCGTTTCGGGGGAAGCCGGTTAGGAGATTAGACCGGTTGGGAGATTAGAAATGCAATTGATCCTCTATTACGCACCCAACGCGTGTTCGCTCGTACCTTACGTGACGTTGACGGAAGCAGGCGCGCCGTTCGAGGTGCACCCTCTCAATTTCCGCAAGTCGCAACACATGACGCCCGAGTATTTGCGTCTCAATCCCAAGCACAAGGTGCCGGTGCTCGTGATCGGCGAGGAGCCGCTCACCGAGAATGTTGCGATCCAAATCTGGATCGCTCGGCATTTTCCGGAGGCAAAGCTGCTTCCCGCGGACCCGATGCAGGAATTGCATGCGATCTCGCTTCTGGCCTGGTGCGCGTCGGGCATTCACCCCTTCCTTTCGCGCATCAACTCGCCGCCACGCGTCTGCGATCTCCCCGGCGCGGAGGAATCCGTCCGGCGGCTCGCGCAGCAGCAGCTCTTTGAGAACTACCAGATCGCGGACGACAAGCTCGCCGGTCGCGAATGGTTCTTCGACCATTTCACTGCCGTCGATGCACACTTCTTCTGGTGCTTCCGACGCGGCACCCAATTCAACCTCGATGTTTCCCAATTCAGGAATTGCATCGCGCATTTCGAGCGGATGCAGCAGCGGCCGAGCGTGCGAAAATTGCTCGCCTATGAACAGGAGGTGCAGACCGCGTTCGCGCAGGCGGCCTGATCACGTTCCGCGTCGCTCGGCGGTGCGGTCCCAACCCCACCAGGCGCAGAGCGCCTCCCCCATGATCAGCCGCTTGTCGTCATCGCTGAGCCACGGTAATTCCTCGGTGAACATCGTGACGCATTGGCGCCAGGAGCAAGGCATCTTCGTGATGTCGGTGCCCCAGAACATTCTGTTGGGGCCGAACGCGTCGTATACCTGCCGCAGAAAAGGGTGCAGCGCCGGAAACGGATAAGCCTCACTCGAATAGTGCGGCACACCGGTCGCTTTGACCGCCACATTGGGCAATTTCGCCAGCGCCAGCAGCTGCGGCATATGGGTCATGGCCGCGGCATCTTTGAGCGTGCTCGTGCCGCCTCTGCCGCCGAGGTGATCGATCGTCAACCGCAGCCCGGGGTGGCGCTCGGCTATCCGGCCGAGTTCCGGCAGTGAATCGGTCGCCAGCGCGGCGATCGGAACACCGGCATCTTCGGCGGCAGCCCAAAGCCAGTCGATTGTGCCGTCGTGCAGCCACCGCCGCGCCGGATCGCCGAGAAACCCATAGCGCAGACCGAGCATTCCCGGTTGTTCTCTCCAGCTCGCGATGCGGGCGCGGGATTCCGGCCGGTCGAGCGGCACCGCGCCCATGATCGCGAAGCGGCCGGGGTAGTTCCGAACCGCCGCAAATGCCATTTCAGTCGAATTCGGGTCCCAGCCGGGCGGATGAATGACGGCGGCGTCGACACCAGCTTCGTCCATCAGGAGGATGGCCTCCTCGGGGCTAAAGGCCGTCACCTGGCGATGCGACAGGTTGCTCGGCAGCCCGGCACCCCAGAGGTGAATCTGCGCGTCGACGATCTGCATCGCATACTCTCGTTATTTCTGGGGACGGATTGAGCAATCGCCGCGTCGCGCGTCGCGAGCTCCTCGCAAATGACGGTACCGGGGCGTCAGCCCACCACTCCCGCGGCGCGCGACCCGCTTGCCGTTTTGCGGTTTGCGCCAGGTGCTGTCTCGGCTGTCACCTCGACCGCTACGGTCATGCCCAGCGAATCCGACGGGAAGCCGGTCCAGGTGCCGGAGACCGGCACGGCTTGCCGTGGATCGCGGGCTACGGCCACGCGGATCAGATCGTGGTTGCCGACGATGCCGTTTGTCGGGTCGAACTCGACCCAGCCGGCTCCCGGCAGGTAAACGCGGAGCCAAGCGTGAGTGGCGCCGCCGCCAACCCGCCGGCCTTCGTGAACCCGGCCTTCGTGAACATAGAGATAGCCGGATACGAAATGCGCGGCGAGCCCGAGCGAGCGCACGGCCTCCATCATCAGCACGGTGAAATCGCGGCAGCTGCCGCTGCCTAGCCGCAAGGTCCTGACCGGGTCCTGGACGCCGCTTTCCTCGCGCCTGACATATGTCAGGTTTTGCCTGATCGCATGGGTCATCGCCGCGAGCAGTTCCGTTGTTTCGGTGCGGCCGTCATGGCGCAAGAACTGCCGTGCCCACTGGTCGATTTCGTGCTCGGGATCGAGATATTGCCGCTCCATGGCCCGCAATAAATCGGGCATCTCGTCGGCGCCGTAGGTGAACGGGTATCGCCTCGCATATTCCTCGATCTGAAAGTCGAGGACTTCGGTCGGGGACTGCTCGAGACGAATGATGCTCTCGAAGCGCAATTCCTCAGCCCGCCCGCTGAACCGGGCAACGGCAACGCAGTTGCCGAACACGTCGTGGACCCAGCGGATATCCGTGGGCTCCGGCGTGATCACCAGCTTGGCCTCGAGCAATTTCTGGTCGTAGTAGTCGCGCGGCCGCAGCATCATGCGATGCTCGCCGAATGCGACGGGTTGCTTGTAGCGGTAGGTGGTGAGGTGCCTGACGGTAAGGACGGGCATGGGTCTGCCTATTGCGAGTTCGCCGTCTGCGCCTGTTGCGCCTCGGGCGTGTAGCCGAAGAACGCGATCGAGAGTTCGCGGGTCACCGCCATCAGCTGCCGCTGGATCGAGTCGAGAAACTCGTGAAGCCCGCTGCGCAAGATCGCCGCTATCTCGAACGTGCCCAGCACCGCCTGCAGCCGGTCGAGCTCCTCGGCCGCGTCGTTGCCGTTGCGCAGCCCATGGTGCGATTTGACCTCGCCCAGCAGCCGGCCAACCTCGCGCACGCAATGATGGACGGAGCGTGGGAACGCGTTGTTCAGCAGCATAAAGCCCGCCACCCGCGCCGGCGTCGTGCTGGCGGCGTGCAATCTCCGGTACGCGTGATAGCCGGCTGCCGACCGGAGCAGCGCATTCCATTGGCTGACATCGACCGGCGAGCCGACATCGGATGGGCTGGGGAGCAAAAGGTGATATTTGATGTCGAGAAGGCGCGTCGTCTGGTCGGCCCGCTCGATGTACCGGCCGATCTGGTAGAAGTACCAGCCTTGGTCGCGGAAAAACGTCCCTTCGGTGATGCCGGTATGGGTCTGGCAGGCTTCCTTGATCATCGCAAACAACGCCGCCAGATTGCCGGGTGCAAGATCTTCGGTCCTCAATTCCGTCAGGCGATTGTAGAACACGTTAAGCTGAACCCACATCTCGGTGGAAATCAACGGCCGCAATGTGCGAGCGTTCTCGCGCGCGTAGCGGATTGTGCTGACGATCGAGGTCGGATTGTCGCCGTCGACGACATAAAAATTGACGACGTTGTGCGCGGCGGCCGCGTCGTGGCCGGCGAAAAAACGTTCCTCATCCGAATTCAGCTGAACGATCGACCGCCAGTTCTGACCGCCGCGGCTGTCGCGCGAGAAGGTCTCGTTGACATCGAGAATCCGCGCGAGGTTCTCGGCGCGCTCGACATAGCGCGCTAGCCAAAAGATGCAATCCGCGTAGCGGGCGAGCAGGACGTCAGGCAACGACCCAGGTATCCTTGGAGCCGCCGCCCTGCGACGAGTTCACCACCAAAGAGCCGCGGCGCAGCGCTACCCGGGTCAACCCGCCGGGCAGGATCCAGGTGCTCGATCCGGTGACCGCAAAGGGCCGCAGATCGACGTGCCGAGGCTCGACCCGGCCCTCGACCAGGGTCGGCGCGACCGAGAGCTTGATGCAGGGTTGGCTGATGTAATTCGCCGGGTCGGCAATCAGCTTCGCGCGACATTCGTCGAGCTCTTCCCGGCTCGCCTTGGGACCCACGGTAATACCGTAGCCGCCGGCCTCGCCGACCGGCTTCACCACCAGCTCGGCCAAATGATCGAGCGTGTAGCGCAGCGCCGCCGGCTCGCGGCAAATATGGGTCTCGACGTTCTGCAGTATTGGTTCCTGAGTTAGGTAGTACCGGATGATCTGCGGCAAATAAGCGTAAACCGCCTTGTCGTCGGCGACGCCGGTGCCGACCGCATTGGCGAGAGCGAGGTTTCCTGCCCGATAGGCGCGCATCAGCCCGGGTACGCCCAGCATGCTGCCGGGCAGGAAGGCCTCGGGATCGAGATAATCGTCGTCGATCCGGCGATAGATCACGTCGACCCGCGACAGGCCGCGAGTGGTTCGCATGAAGACGCGGTCGTTCTCGACCAACAGGTCGCGCCCTTCGACCAACGGCACGCCCATCTCGCGCGCCAGGAAGACGTGTTCGAAATAGGCGGAATTGTAGGTGCCTGGGGACAACAGGACGACCCGCGGATCGCCGATCCCCGCAGGCGCCACCTCGTTCAGCGCGGAGATCAATTTCGCGCCGTAGTTCTCGATCGGACGCAAGCCGATCTCGTCCAGCAGATCAGGAAAGGCGCGCAGCATCATATGCCGGTTTTCGACGACATAGCTTACACCGGAGGGCGTCCGCGCATTGTCCTCGAGAACGAGGAACGTGCCGTGCTCGTCCCGCACGATATCGGTGCCGCAGATATTGACGTATGTCTTGTGCGGCAGATCGATGTCGCGCATCGCCGGGCGATAGTTGCGGTTGCCGAGGATCAGCTCCGGCGGGACGATGCCGTCGCGCAGGACATGCTGCTTATGGTAGATATCGTCGAGCAGCAGGTTGATCGCGGTGATCCGCTGCGTGATGCCGCTCTCGAGATGCTGCCATTCGTCGCCCGACAGGATTCGCGGGATCACATCGAACGGCAGGATCCGGTCGATCGTTTTGGCTTCCGAATAAACCGTAAAGGTGATTCCGAGATTGTAGAGCTCCGTATTGGCATTGCCCGCGCGCTGCTTTAGCGCGGCGATCGACAGGCCGGAAAGGCGTTCCCTGACCACCCGGCTCGCCGCATTCTGCAGCATCTCGCAATAGAAGCCTTGCGGATCGTAACCGTCGAGGACCGAGGGGTTCATCTGCGTGCTCGAAGGATCGGCCAGCCGCCGCAATGAAGCATTTTCCGCGCCAGCGCGGTTTGTAACACAGTTGCCGGCAATAGCCCCAGCCGAATGTCCGTTTTTTAGGCGATTGCCGTAGCTGCGCTGATTTAATGCAGGGCAGTCAAGCGGCGAGCTCCAGGATTTCCTGCACCTGCGCCGGCCCGGCGATGGGCCGCGGATTGCGCGGGACCCATGGCGTCTGCATCGCCCCTTCCGCGAGGCGCGCGAAGTTCTCCGGGCCGATCCGCACCGCTCCGAGGCTGCGCGGCATGCCGAGGCCGGCGATGAACGCGTCGAGCACATCGCCGGCGTCCTCTCCGGGATGCCCCATCGCGGCCGCAACCAATGCCTGGCGCTCGGCGTTGACCGGCTTGTTCCAGCGCATCACCGCCGGCAGCATGATGCACGAGGTGTGGCCGTGCGGGATGTCGAAGAGGGCGCCGAGCACATAGCCGATGCCGTGGCTCGCCCCCATCGGCACGCCGCTGGCGAGCGGCCCCATCGACAGCCATGAACCGATCTGGCAATCGAGGCGGGCCTCGAGATTGCTCGGATCAGACTTGACGCGGGGTAGACCGCGGGTGAGCAGCGCCAGGCCGTGCAAGGCCTGAGCGTCGGCGAACGGGTTGGCCTCGCCGGAGCAGATGCCCTCGACGCAGTGGTCAACCGCGCGAATCCCGGTCGACAGCCACAGCCATTCGGGCGTGTGCACGGTGACGGCCGGATCTAGCATTACGATGCGCTGCCGTCCGGTCGCGGGCGGCAATCGTCGAGTGCCTCGGGAGTGCGGATGTCGTTCGCCAGGCACAGCTGCACCGCCTTGGCGCCATCGGTCACCGATCCGCCGCCGATCGTGGCGATCAAATCGGCGCCGGCCTGGCGCGCCGCCGCGGCGGCCTCGATCACGGCGCCTCGCGGCGTATGCGGCGGCATTCGATCGAAGACGCCGGCGACGCGGTTGCCGAGCGCGCGGCGTACCGCCGCGACCTCGTCCGTCGAGCGGTTAAGCGTGCCGCTCACCATTAGAAACACGCGCTCGGAGTCCAGCCGATGCACCTCATCGGCGACGGCCTCGGCGGCGGGCTTGCCGAACACTACCGCCTCCATCGCGCCAAAGGCGACGCGTCCGGTATGCATGGTCAGCTGGTCCCGTTCTGGGTCAGAAAGCGGTGGGCGATCGATGCGTGCATAGCGATGCCGGCCGCCATGCAGTCCTCGTTCAACATCATGCGGTTGGAATGGCACGGCGCGACATGATCGTGCTCGCGATGGCCTTCCGGCATGACGCCGAGGAACATCAAGCAGCCGGGCATGCGCTGTAATACGTAGGAGAAATCCTCCGCCCCCATGATCGGCGCCGGCCGGTCGATGTAATTCTCCGGGCCGAGCAGCTCGGTTACCACCGAGCGGGCGAAATCGACAAAGCCGGGATCGTTGACCGTAACCGGATAGCCGCGTTTGATGATCACTTCGGCTTCGCACAAATGAGCCGCCGCGATATTGGCCGCGACCCGGCGAAGCCCCTCCTGGGCCCGCTCGCGCGCCTTTTCCGAGGTCGCGCGCAAGGTGCCGATCATCTCGGCCTTCTCGGGTATGACGTTGTTCGTCGTGCCGGCGGTCACTTTGGCGCAGGTCAGCACCACCGGGTCGAACACGTCGATCCGGCGAGACACCATCGTCTGCAGCGCCAAGCCGATCTCGAAGGCGACCGGGATCGGATCGACCGCGTCTTGCGGCATCGAGGCATGGCCGCCACGGCCCTTCACTGTGATCGTCCAGTAATCCGCCGAGGCCATCATCGGGCCGGGCTTGCCGAGAATGGCGCCGGCCGGGACACTGGGCCAGATATGGAGGGCGAACGCCGCGTCCGGCTTGGGATCTGCGTCGAGCAGACCGTCTTCGATCATCAGGCGGGCGCCGCCGTGACCCTCCTCGCCCGGCTGGAACATGAATTTGACGGTGCCGGCCAGCTCGTCGCGGTGCCGGTGAAGCAAATGCACAGCCTGAACCAGCATCGCCGTATGCGCGTCGTGCCCGCAGGCATGCATGCGGCCGGGAATTGTGCTGGCGAAGTCGAGCCCGGTCTCCTCCGGCATCGGCAATGCGTCCATGTCTCCGCGCAACAGGATCGTGCGCCCGGTCTGCGTCCCCGGCTTCCTGCCCGCGAGCGACACCACCAACCCCGAGGTCGACGGCCCGCGCGCGATTTCCACGTCGAGACCCTGCAACCCGTCGAGCACCGCGGTAGTCGTCAGCGGCAGCTCTAGCCCGAGCTCCGGCTCGGCATGAATTCGTCGGCGCAACGCGACGGCCGCGGGCAGCAGCTCGCGTGCTTCCTCGAGAAAACGGTGCAATTCGGACATGATCGCCTTTCTCCGCATCGGTGCTGCCGGCTCGAAAGGACGAGCTTACGGCAGAATGCTCGGTATAGCGACAACCGCCGGGCAAAAATTCGCGTTTTCATCTGGGAAAGCCTCCGTTGGCGGAACCCGTTCGACATAACTCGAAAGTGGTTGAAGTACCGACGAAACGGTGACACGGTTTCGGCTGCACAAGACGCGCCTGAGCACTGCCGAGTTTCCTTTTTGGATGCCATCATGCTTCGCAAGCTCAGTTTACTCGCTCTTTCGGCTCTGCTCCTCAGCTCCGCAGCTCACGTTTCAGCACAGATGAATACTGAGAAACGGTCCAATGTTTTTTCACTCGGGGTTGCCGGCGTTGCCATTCCTCAGCCCAAGACATTGGCGGTCGCCGCGCCGCTCGCGAACCTGACAAACCGCGCCGTGGCTGACGTTAAGATCGATCGCATCCAGTTGGCGGCGGCTCCGGTGCAAACGCCGTTGCCGATAACGGTCGGCGCCGTTCGCGCGCGCTCGAGCGCAATCGTGCAGGCCGAACTCGACAGCCAATCTCTCCGCAGCGGTCACCGTTATGAACTCGTCATGCAGGGCACCTACCGCGGCCACGGAGGTGCCGCTCGCAGCTTCAGCGTCCACACATTCGTGATCATCCCACCGCCCGAGGGTTCCGGTCAGCTGGGCACGAGCCAAGTGCCTTCGCAAAAGGTCGAAGGAGGGCGCTATCCGCCCCAGCCGCCGCGGATGGACAAAGACGTCAATTCGGGTGCTCCGCCAGTGCCGACGAACCCGGAAGTGCCCGGCGCGCCCACGCCCACCGGCACCAAGGCCAAACCCCCGCCGAAATGAGGGGCTAAGCGCGTCAATGGCCGTTAGGCTTCCCGACCGTAAAAAGGTTCGCGTTTCACCGGGGGAAGCCTCCTCTTAGCGGAACCTGTTCGATATAACCACAGATTGCTAGAAGCTGCGGTTAAACCGTGCCACGGTTTTGGCTGCACAAGAAGACCTGGGCACCGCCGAGTTTCCTTTTTGGAGGCCATCATGCTTCGCAAGCTCAGTTCACTCGCTCTTTCGGCTCTGCTCCTCAGTCCGGCAGGTCACGTTTCAGCACAGATGAATACCGAGAAACCCTCCAATATTTTCTCACTCGGGGTTGCCGGCGTCGCCACTCCTCAGCCCAAGACATTGTCGGTCGCCGCGCCGCTCGCGAACCTGACGAACCGCGCCGTGGCTGACGTCACGATCGATCGCATCCAGTTGGCGGCGGCTCCGGTGCAAACGCCGTTGCCGATAAAGCTCGGCGCCGTTCGCGCACGCTCGAGCGCGATCGTGCAGGCCGAACTCGACAGCCAATCTCTCCGCACCGGTCAGCGCTACGAACTCGTCATGCAGGGCACCTACCGCGGCCAGGGCACCTACCGCGGCGATGGAGGTGCCGCTCGCAGCTTCAGGGTCCACACATTCGTGGTGATCCCACCGCCGCCCGAGGGTTCCGGGCCGCTAGGCACGAGCCAAGTGCCTTCGCAAAAGGTCGAAGGGGGGCGGTATCCGCCCCGGCCACCGCGTATGGACAAAGACGTCAACTCGGGTGCCCCGCCGGTGCCGACGAACCCGGAAGTGCCCGGCGCGCCCACACCCACCGGCACCGAGGCCCAACGCGCGCCGATCGGCGATCCGCCCGCGATCAGGTTCGACAGGAACAGTTCGGTGGGGATCACCGGAGCCGGGCTCGGATGCAGCGGCGACTCGGCCGCGGCCTGCGCAGAGCCGAGCGGCGCCAGCGGCAATGGCGTGATCTTCGTCTCGGCCAACTGGAGGGTCGCCTTCTCGACCGACGGCGGCAGCACCTTCAAGATCCTCGATCCGACAACGATATTTCCTAACGATGCCGTGGGGTTCTGCTGCGACCAGATCGTCCAGTACGCGCCTTCTATCGACCGCTTCATCTGGGTTCTGCAGGGCACCGGGTACCGCCTCGCCATGGCTAGTCCTGCCGATATAAAGAACAGCAATGGTACGGCGTGGACCTATTGGAACCTGGTGCCCAGCCTTTTCGGCAAATGTACTGGTCCCGATTATCCCGACCTCTCGGTTGGAGACAGCTCGCTCTACATAAGCTGGGACGCAGGCGGCGGTAGCGGATGCACCGCAGGATTCCAAGTCGTGCGCACGTCGCTTGCGGGCATTCAGGCAGGCGGCACCATTACGCTCGAGTTCACCGACCCGGCAAATGCGCCGAGTTCGAAGATATGGGGCGAACATCTCACGCAGAACACCGGCGACGAGATCTTCTGGGCGGGACACAACGGAAATACCAAACTGACGGTGTATTCGCTCAAAGAAGGGTCGAACACTTATTTCTGGCGCGATGTCGGCATTTCGAGTTGGGCGAACAACGCGCCAACATCGACAACGCCGGACAACCAGGATTGGCTGGCGAAAAATTTCAATGGCCCCAATGGGAATTCGTTCCCGCGCAACGGCATCATCGGAGCGGCACGATCCGGCAATCAGCTCTGGTTCGGGTGGACGGCAGGCACCGACAACAACTTCAAGCAGGCGCACATCGAGATCGTCACGCTCGATCGGGGCAACGACTTCAGTAAGACGCAACAGGTGCAAGTCTGGAACAACAGCTTCGCCTTCGCATATCCCGCATTTTCCAGCAATGCCTGCACCGGCGAACTCGGGATGTCATTCGAATACGGCGGCAACGGTAATTTCGAGAACCACGTGGTAGGCTTCTGGGGAGACTTCGTCGCCTACATCACGACAAACAGTGACGCGGGAACCGACCGCTTTGGAGACTACGTCACGATCCGCCGTGCGCCTCCGACCGAAAAGGACGCCGGAAATCTCTTTACCGCCTTCGGCTTTGGAGTCAACAAACAGACGCCGCCGACTAAAGGGAAGAAAACCAACGTGCGATATGTTCTATTTGGCAGGCCCGCCTGCCCTATCATTCGGTAGCCGCTGCAGACGGGCGATACCCGCCCAGCCCTGATCGCTGTTAATTGCTATATCATCGCGCCGCGCCCGGAGCGGGGGATCCTGCTCGCTGTACCCGCGGCTGCAAATATTAGAGAATGCGAGTGCCGAACAGTCCGCAACGCAGTCGGCTGGAATGGCCGCTGAGTGAGACCTAGGGAGGGGAACATGTCGAGATGCCGACGGTCGGGGCCCTGGCAAGCCGCGTGCCTGGGGTTCCTCTTGGCGGCCGGGCTGGTCTTTCCGCCACTCGAAGCGTCGGCAGCGCCGGGAGCGCCGACAGATGTGGTGCGGAATTTCTATGGCGTGCTGCTCGATGTCATGCAGCATGCTGCGGCGCTCGGACCGAAGGGCCGCTACCAGAAACTGGAGCCGGTTGTGCGCGGGACGTTCGACGTGCCGTTCATGGCACGGCTGTCGGTCGGCCCGACATGGAGGAGCTTGGCGCCCGAGCAGAAGCGGCGCGCCGTGCAGGCCTATAGCCGCTATATCGCTGCGATTTACGCTACCCGGTTCGACGACTATGCCGGCGAAAAGTTCGAGGTGCTCGGGCAGCAGCAGATCAAGCACGGCACCCTGATCAAAACCCACATCATCAAGTCGAACGGTGAACCGGTCGCCATCAACTATGTCGTGCACGACAACGATATCGCCTGGCAAATTCGCGATATCTATCTCTCCGGCTCGATCAGCGAGCTGGCGACGCGCCGGTCGGATTTTGCGAACATCCTGCGCACAGGCGGCATCGACGGTCTGATCGACACGCTCAACAAAAAGGCCGACGATTTGCAAGTGTGATCGTGCGGTTAATTTGTGCCTAGCGCCGCGATCGCGGCGCTATTGTTTCGAATTCGCAACCGGGAGGGCCCGATGTCGGAACGGCGGCTCAAACACTTCGGCTGGGGTCGAGAAGGCGAGGGGCTGACGACCGAAGAGGAGGCTTCCGCTCTTGACCGCTACCGCCGGCTGTTCGCCATTGACGGGTTCGAGGAGCGCAGCCCGCCGTCATTGTCGGAAATCGCACTGCGGCCGCCGCGGATCGCGCCGCCGCCGGCCTTGGCGCCGCACTGCTCGAGCGAACCCTACGACCGGGTCGCCCATACCTACGGCAAATCCTTTTCGGACTATGTCCGCGGGCTCGCCGGTCAATACGACAATGCGCCCGACGTCGTCGCCTATCCGCGGAACGAAGGCGAGGTCACCGCTGTCGCCGATTGGGCGGCCGGCGCGCAAGCCGCGCTGATCCCGTTCGGCGCCGGCAGCAGCGTTGTCGGCGGCGTCGAGCCGGCGATCGAGAGTTCCGCGTGCCGGGCGGCGATTTCGCTCGATCTGCGGCATCTCGACCGCGTCGTCGAAGTCGACCGCACCTCGCGCGCCGCCCGCATCGAGGCCGGCGTCTTTGGCCCGGCGCTCGAAGCGCAGCTCAAACCGCATGCCCTGACCCTGCGGCATTTTCCGCAGAGCTTCGAATACTCCACGTTGGGCGGCTGGATCGCGACGCGATCTGGCGGCCATTTCGCCACGCTCTATACCCACATCGACGATCTCGTCGAAAATCTACGCGTCGTCACGCCGCGCGGCCTCCTCGAGACGCGACGCCTTCCCGGCTCCGGCGCCGGGCCCAGCCCCGACCGGCTGTTTATCGGGTCGGAGGGCATTCTCGGCGTGATCACCGAGGCGTGGATGCGGCTCCAGGACCGGCCGCGCTTTCGCGCCGGCGGCGCGGTGCAATTCACCGACTTCTTCTCGGCTGCCCGCGCCGTAAGGGCAATCGCCCAGGCCGGCCTCTACCCCGCGAACTGCCGCATCCTCGACCCGCAGGAGGCGTACAATACCGGAGCGGGCGACGGGAAATCGGCGATCCTGGTATTGGCCTTCGAGTCGGGCGACCACCCGGTCGATGCGTGGACCGCTCGAGCCTTGGAATGCTGCGCCGATAATGGCGGCACGCCCGAGCACCCGGACAAAGCCGATGCGCATCGCGAGGGGGCGGCAGGAATGTGGCGAAACGCCTTTATCCGCATGCCTTATGCTCGCGAGCGCCTGGTGGGACGGGCGATCATCGCGGACACTTTTGAGACCGCGATTACCTGGGAGCGGTTCGAGGCCTTTCACGATGCCGTCAAGACCGCAACCGAAGCAGCGATCCGCGAGGCCACCGGGCGGCCCGGGCAGGTGACCTGCCGGTTCACCCATGTCTACCCTGACGGGCCGGCACCTTATTTCTCCTTCCATGCCCTGGGTCGGCACGGCGATCTGTTGTCGCAGTGGCGGACGATCAAGAGCGCTGCCAGCGAGGCTCTGATCACGGCGGGCGGGACGATCACGCATCATCACGCGGTCGGCCGCGACCACCGTCCGTGGTATGACAAGCAAAGACCCGAGCTTTTCGCGGCGGCGTTGCGCGCCGCCAAGCGCGCAGTCGACCCGCAGGGACTGCTAAATCCCGGCGTCCTCATCGACGTCTAGGAACTGAGAAGCACTTGTCCCGCCCACGAATCCATCCTCAAACCAGCTTACCGCGGTTTTACCGTACGTTGAATTAGCCGGAATAGTCAGGACGGTCGCAAGAACTAGGTAGCGATAACAACCACGTGGCTCGTCGCGTTCCCCGCGAGCTCCTCTCAATTCGTCCGCCGGTGCGATCTGTCGCGAAGTGTTGCGGAAAAGACGCGGCGCGATGGACAGAGAATGGCCGATTTACAGCCAGACTGTTGCGGAAATGCCGCATCAACCGGCCTTCTGCAAAGATTTGCCGGCAAGCGGTCTCGTTGAGAGAAAAACCGGTTGCCATCGGACCGGTGGATAGCGAAGATCGGCCATCGGTGGCGCCATGACCATCGTCACACGCGTATTTTGTGGCCGGAGGTAAGGGATGAAAAGTCGCTATCTGCTAGGCGCTGGCGCAGCGCTTGCCGTGGCGTTCGGGTGCGCCGAGGCGAATGCGCAATTTGCTTGGCTGGGGGGGCCCTATCCGGTGACCTTCTATGTCGGACCGGAGGGCGGGTGGACCAGCCTTGCGAACCAGAAGGACGCGATCACAACGGCGCCTTTCAGGGCCGATGTTGGACCTGTCGGGTTTGTTCCGCCTAATGGTCCGTTTTTCAGCAGCTTCAACGGCAGCGCGCGCTACAACAGTGGCTTCAATGCCGGGGGCCGGCTGGGTATTCAGTATGGCCCGCTGCGCGTCGAAGAAGAGTACAGCTATCGGCACAATGGACTGTCGAGCTTTAGTAATTTCTTCAGTCCCTTCGTCAGTTCGGCGTTCACGGGTAATCGCAATACCCATTCGATTATGACCAACTTCATCTACGATTTCACCTTAGGCTGGCCGGTCAGCCCGCATATCGGGTTCGGCGTCGGCGCGGTGGACAACGTAGACAGTATCTCGCTCAATCCGGTTGGGCCGGTTAACTTTGGGCCGGGAAACCAGCTCGTGGTCAGTGTGCCGCCTGGGGGGAACGCTGGGGTTATTGGCAGAGTGGGCGCGGGGACGCCATTCCCCAATCCGACCTTCGGAGGCACGTTCCTCAAAGGGAACAGCTGGAATTTCGGCTATCAAGCGATTGCGGGTATCCGCTATGACATCAACCCGTTGCTAGCCTTTGATCTCGATTACCGCTACCTCGCGACAACGGACCCGACCTTCACCAACAAGGGGGTAGCCCCGTTCCCGCCGTTCGGTCTTCCGCCAGGCACGGTAAAATACAAGTCGGGCTACAATACGCAGAACATCGTCGCCAGCTTGACGATGAAGTTCGGCGCGCCGCCCCCGGCTCCCCCGCCGCCGGCGCCTCCAGCCCCGCCGCCGCCGCCGACCCATCAGGTGTATCTCGTGTTCTTCGACTGGGATAAATACAACATCACTCCGGAGGGTCAGCAGATCATCCAGCTCGCGGCGAACCAATATCGCTCGGGCGGTCGCGTGACGCTTCAGGTGACCGGCTATACCGACACGTCGGGGTCGCCCGGCTACAACCAACGGCTCTCCGAGCGGCGCGCCAACGCCGTTGCCTCAGCGCTCGAACGTCTCGGTGTGCCACGCAGCGATATGGTTGTTGCCGGCCGCGGCGAAAACGATCTGCGCGTTCCGACACCGAAAGGCGTACGCGAACCTCAGAACCGCCGCGTCGAGATCGTCTTCCCGTAAAAGAAGTCTTCTCACTTGCAACTCTCGGGGGTCCCGTTTCGGATCCCCGACCACCGCCGCGGAAAACCCGCGGCGGTTTTCTTTTGCAAACCTTCGCCGACGGCTCGCGACGCCAACCGACAACAATTGCGGTTTTTCTTCTATGATTCTTACCTCGTTCACCTAAGACGTGATATTGTAAGTGTGCGGCCCAAGGTCGCAACTATTGCGGCGGTAATGTTTGGTTGCACTCCTCATGAGTGCAAGAAAAACAGCGCGTCGTTATTTTGACTTAGGAGTTCACTGATGAAAGCGCTCATCTCAGCGTTTGCGTTGCTCGCATTTGTTGCCGGTACCGCGTTGCCGGCAGAAACCTACGCCCAGACCGCGGGAACGGGACAGACGATGGCCCCGGACACCTCGACTTCAAATGCCACCACGACCAAGAAGAAGCACTCCTCGAAGTCGCACCACGCCAAAAAGAGGTCGAAGAAATCGTCTACAGCGCAGACCAGCTGACCCAGAGCAAGTTATCTTCGTCACAGCGTAGGCTGACGCAGCTCTCTCGCTTGCGAGGGCGCGATGACGCTGGTCTGCCCGACCCTTCGCACTGTCGCCGTCGGCGTCACCCGGGCGGGTCGACACGACGGCGGCAGGCGGCCTCGCGGATGGCAATGGAATGAGCGTTCCCGGGGGTGCGCTCCTACTTTGTGGTGCCGCAAAGAGGAATAGGGCAGTGCCGCGCTCTGGCTTGAACTCCGGGGTATTCGTTTCGCTTTTTCGGTTATCCGCCCAATGGCTAGGCTACTGTTGCGCTTGCCAACCCGAGCTTCCCACTATAACATGGCCATCACGCCAATGGAGTCTGGGGCGGGAAAATTGCGTGGCAGGGATCATGACGACATGCTTTGTCGTTAATGACGGCTTAGCCGCAAAAGACAGCCGCAGCGGCGGCGGCGTGCAGCAGTCGATGATGGCGGTGGACTTTCCACGAAGCCTTGCGGATACCATCTGAACTGTAAAGGAGAGGACTTCCACCAAACGGCAGCTACCCTAATCGTCCGACCATGTCCAACTGAGGAGCGAAAGAGAGGATCGCAGCCATGAAGCATCATCTTTTGACCAGTGTAGCGGTGCTCGCCGCGCTCGCGTTTTCGGCGCCCGTTTGGGCGCAACAGGCTAATCCGTCCGGTGGCAACGCCATGGGTACGCCCGGCCCGAACCCCGGCGGACCTGGACTGACGCCGTACAGCACAGGTCCGAACCCCGGCGGATCGGCGCTGTCGGGTCCGCGCGCGACCCCGTCTGCGACGACGGCCCCTTACACCCCGCCTCCGCAGTCATCTACCTATGATAACACCTCGGCAACGCCGCCGAAGCATTATCGGGCGCCGCGGCATGGTTATCACGGGTACCACGGCAAAATGGCCGGGTATCATCGCGGCTATTCCGGCTCTCCGGCCCCGGGCAAGAGCTATCCCAGCGGCTCGGCTCCGCCGTCATACCAAGCCCCGATGGGGACAACCGGGGGCGGCGCGCCTTACAGGCCGTAGCTCTCTCGAAAGTCTGAGGGAACGGAAAGGGGATAGCGCTCCCCTTCTGTTCCCTCGCACGCTAGCGGCTCGAGTTGCTCTTACCAGGGGCGGAGCCGCCTTTCGCGTTCAGAGGCTGGCCATCGGCTTCCGCTGTTTGGCGAGCCGCTCCATGTCGTCGAGCAGATCGTGCAGCGCTTGATCGGCGACGTAGGCCATTTTGGCAAAAGCGCGCAGGAAAGTGTCGGTACGAGGCAACTGGAAAAGCGTCTCGTCGCCGTCTTTTCCCTTCGCCGCGCTGATCAGCACCACGTTGTCGAAGGGCTGGAGCATCAATTCTTCCAGCGCCTTGCCGGGACCCGTTACGTATTCGACGACACGACAACGCTCGGAGGTGCGCGACTCCTGCAGTATCGACATGCGATAGGCAGCGCGCGTTGTCGCCGCCTCGATCAGGGCACGCGCGAACGGACGCAAAAAAGTTTCGTCAAAGCCGAGAATCGCCGTCGGACGCTCATCACTGACCGAAGACCGCATCTCGAGCGCGGCCCAGAGCGAGGCCCGCCCGCCAAAATAATCGGCCGACGCAAGATCCAGGTTGATCGAATCGATCGGCATCGGCGGGGAAATCGAGCGCGGCGACAGAAAGGCGAAACAAGCCGGCTCCCGCTTCAGGGAAATGTTCGTCGTCGCTTCGAGGTTCCGATCGGTGATCGCGGGAGTGTCGGCCATGGCGAAACCCAGTTCGGGAAGGCGGTGCTCGGATGACGGTCTCGTCTCCTTACGGCTCCGCGACCTGAGGAAAACCCCCGTCTCCAGTAAAGTGGATAAGCTGTTTCAACCGAGTTTGTCAAAGTGTAACAGAGGATGGCTGCAATCTGCGGCCTTTGGCCGCGAGCCACTCGCCTGATCTTGCTTAAATCCCGAAAAGCCCAGTTGCAGCCGAAGAATCGCCGAGTCGCGTAGCGACTTGGACAGCAAAAAATTCGCCGGAAACGACCCGCACGGGCGCCCAAACCTCAGCGGGCTTCCCGCTCTATGGCTTCTTCGGCGGCGAGCCACTCGCTTTCCGCCCGCTCGATCAGCCGCATCAGCTCGGCGTGCCTCTTCAGGGCGGCAGTGAGCGCCAGGCCGTTGACCCGCGACGCCGCCGGTTCGGCCAAGACGCGATCGAGTGCCTCGCGTTCTTCGGTCAGCTGCATGATTTTTTGTTCGGCCCGGCGTGCGAGTTGGCGCAACGGCTCGAGCTCGCGCCGGCGCTCCGCCGCAACCCGCCGGGCTGCCCGGCGGCTGCCGGATTGCGGCTCGCTCGAACGGCCCCCGTTCCCCGATCCGGCGCCGTCGAGCACCTGGCGCTCGTAATCCTCGAGATCCCCCTCAAAGGGCCGTGCCGTCCCGCCTTCGACCAGCCACAGGCGGTCGGCTACGAGTTCCAACAGATGCCAGTCGTGGCTCACCAGCACCACGGCGCCGGGGAAATCGTTGATCGCCTGGACCAGCGCTTCGCGAGCCTCGATGTCGAGATGGTTTGTCGGCTCGTCGAGGATCAAAAGAGCGGGCGCATCACGGGTGACGAGGGCGAGGTTCAACCGTGCCCGCTCGCCGCCGGAGAGGTCGTTTACCGCAACAAACGCCTTTTCCTGGCCGAAGCCGAACCTGCCGAGCCGCGCCCGAACCGCCTCCGGCGTATCGTCGGGCATCAATCTGGAAAGGTGATCGAAGGCCGATTCGTCGGGCCGCATTTCCTCGATCTGATGTTGCGCGAAAAATCCGCAGGCGAGCTTAGCCGACCGGGTCACGCGCCCAGCGATCGGCGCCAGGCGCCCGGCGAGCAAACGCGCCAGTGTTGTCTTGCCGTTGCCGTTGGCGCCGAGCAGTGCGATGCGGTCGTCGGGGTCGAGCCGCAGATCGAGCCGCGACAGCACCGGTTTTCCCGGGACATAGCCGACCGCGGCCCCCTCGAGCGCGATCAGCGGCGGGTTCAACTGCGGCGGATCCGGAAAGACGATCCGCGCCGGCGGCTCTTCGGACGGCAGAGCGATCGGCTCCAGCCGGGCCAGCGCCTTGAGCCGGCTTTGGGCTTGGCGCGCCTTTGACGCCTTATAGCGGAAGCGGTCGACAAAGGCCTGCATCCGCT
>VAZT01000542.1 GCA_005884825.1 Alphaproteobacteria bacterium | reverse complement strand
GTCTTCGGGTTTTCGACCTTGACGACCTCGGCGCCGAGCCAGGCGAGCGCCTCGGTGCAGGAGGGGCCGGCCTCGAATTGCGTCAGATCGAGCACTCTCACCCCGGCGAGACAATTGAGGGGCGCACTGTTTTCATTCATAGCTATCTGATCTCCCAAGCCGCTGCTAAATCTTACGATAGCGCAGGAGACACTCCGATGGCGAGCAATCAACCGAACGTCTTCATCGACGGTGAGGCCGGCTCAACTGGCGTCGAGGTCCGAAAGCGGCTCGAAATGCTGCCCGAGATCGTGCTGCGCAGCCTACCTGAGGCGCAGCGCAAGCATCCGTCGGCGCGCCAGGACATAATCGGAGCATGCGACCTCGTCGTGCTGTGCTTGCCGGATGATGCTGCCCGCGAGGCAGTCGCGATGGCCGAAGCGCTGGGTGATCGCGCGCCGAAATTGCTCGATGCCAGCACAGCGCACCGGGTCGACCCCGAATGGACCTATGGCTTCCCGGAGATGGCGTCCGACCAACCCGAAAAGATCTCGATCTCGCGCAAAGTCAGCAATCCTGGCTGCTATCCGACCGGCGCCATCGGTCTATTGCTCCCGCTGGTCCAGGCGGGGATCGTCCCACCCGACTACCCGATCACGATAAGCGCGGTCAGCGGCTATTCGGGCGGTGGAAGACCCTTGATCGAGGCGCATGATCGCGCCGGCGGGCCGGCCTTCGAGTTGTACGCGCTCGGCCTCGAGCACAAGCACGTGCCGGAGATCGAGCGCTACGCCGGCCTGTCGCGGCGGCCGATCTTCCTGCCCTCGGTCGGGCATTTCCGCCAAGGCATGCTCGTGTCCGTGCCGCTCTACCTCGATGACCTGCCCGGCAGGCCGACCGGCGCCGATTTACGAGAGGCGCTGCGCACCTTCTATGAGGGTTCGGAGCATGTGAGAGTCGCGGCAGGCGGCAAGGCGGACAAGCTCGAACCGGACGCGCTCAATGGCACCGACCGGCTCGATCTTTACGTCTGCGCCAATGAGGCGCGCCGCCACGCCGTGCTGGTCGCACAGCTCGACAATCTCGGCAAAGGCGCGTCGGGTGCGGCGGTGCAGAATTTGCGGCTGATGCTCGATCTTGACCCTGGGCCTAACTGATCGGCACCACACCCGGCCGGGCCCTCACCCCGGCCCTCTCCCCGCAAGCGGGGCGAGGGTGGGACCGGCGTCTGCGGCATCGAGACTCGTGAGGCTGCGGCCGCGGGTTTCGGGCAGCAAAAGCAGCATCACGACCATGATGGCGGACGCGAAGGCGCTGAAGAGGGCGATCGTGGTGCCGAGCGGCAGGCTTTGGCTGACAAACCCAACCAAAGTCGGAAGAAACGAGCCGAGCGCCCGGCCGCCGTTATAGCAAAAGCCTTGGGCCGTCCCGCGCACCTCGGTCGGATAGAGCTCCGTCATAAACGGCCCCATCGGCGGGAATTTTATCAAGAAGATCGTGAACAGGGGGATCCCGACAAACAGCAGCATCGTGTTGTCCATCGGCACGAACATGTAGATCAGGATCATTAGGAAGGATCCGATCGCCGACCACATGAAGGTCCATTTCCGGCCGATCGCGTCGCTCAGATAGGCGCCCAACAAGAAGCCGAACAGCGCGCCGAGGATCTGGACCAACAGAAACCCTCCGGTGCCGGTCGCCGACAATCCGCGCACCGTGCGCAAATAGGTCGGCATCCAGAGACCGAGGGCGTAGCCGCCGCCCTGGGCGCCGGCGACCATCAAGGTCACCTTGACCGTGGTCCACAGATGCGGTCCCCGGAACGCAGCGAACAGATGGCCGATGCCAACCGGCTTGCGATCTCGAGTGCCGCGGAAAATTTCGGGCTCCTCGATGTGACGGCGGATCCAGAAAACCAAACCTGCCGGCAACAGACCGATCGCGAACAGGACACGCCAGGCGATCGCCTCGGGCAGAAACGCGTAGAGCGCGGTATAGACAAGGGCCGAGGCGCCCCAGCCGATCGCCCAACCCGTCTGCACGATGCCAACCCCGCGGCCGCGGTATTTGTCGCGGATAACCTCGCCCATCAGCACGGCGCCGGCAGCCCATTCGCCGCCGAAGCCGAGCCCGTGCAGTGCCCGCAACACGAAGAGCTGCTCGAAGTTCTGCGCGAAGGCG
>VAZT01000541.1 GCA_005884825.1 Alphaproteobacteria bacterium | reverse complement strand
TCGGTCTCGCCGCGCTGGAAGCGATCCGACCGAAACGCCGCGCCGATGATCGGAATATCGCCGATCCATGGGACCTTGGAGACGAGCTGCTGGGAGGTGTGCATCAGCAGGCCGGCGAGCGCGAAGCTTTGCCCGCTTGCGAGCTCGACCGAGGTCTCGGCACGGCGGACGGTCAAGGCTGGGATCGTCACCGTCGAGGTCGAGGTCAGCGGCACGGACACCTCACCGACGGTTGACAGCTCGCTGATTTCAGGCCGGACCCGCAGGTTGAGATGATTGGCATCGATGACTGTCGGGGTGAAGGCAAGGCTGACCCCGAAACTCTTGAATTCGACTGAGATCGTCGGGAAACCGCCGGTGGCGCTCGACGAGCCGGAGACCGGCACCGGAAACTCGCCGCCTGCGAGAAAGCTGGCGGTCTGACCGGACATCGCCGTCAGGTTCGGCTCGGCCAGGCTAGTGATGAACCCCTCCTGCTCGAGGGCGTTGATCATCGCGCTGGTAGATTCGAAACATCCCATGCCGGTAGCGGCACACGTCGCGTTGGCGGTCGTTGAGAATGCTCCGGCGATAAGGCTGTTTGTCGGCTCGCCCATGAGCGACACCGGGTTGATCGTCATGAACTTTATCGTCGAGCCGACCTTTGACCAATTGACCCCGATCTCGTTCAGTTTCGTCACGTTGACTTCCGCGATCCGCACCTGCAGGTTGACCTGGTTCGGTGTGGCAACGCTCATCCGATTGATCACCTGCGAGCCCTTCGCCTCCCCGGCGATCGAGGCGGCCAGTGCACGGACCTTGTCGGCCTTGCCGGCGTCCGACACGACGCCGCTCAGCACGAGGTTGCCGTCTACCGAGTCGGCCGAGATTCGCTCTCCCGGCGCCAGCTGACGGAGTGACGAGCGCAGCCGCGAGACGTCGTGCTCCACCCGGACCGGGGAGTTCAACAGCACGGTGTCGGTGGCGTCGACCGCATAGATCACGGTCTCGCCGGGCGCCTTGGCGCTGATGTAGATCAGCGAGGGCGACTTGACCTGGACGTCGGCGATGTCGGGGTTGGCGATGAAGACGGTCGCCGCCGGGGCGGAGAGGCGGATCAAGGTGCCCTTGTTGACCTCGAGCACGATCGGCGCGCCATTTGCCGCAACCTGGCTGGCGCCGCCGCGCAACGGTCGCGCTGCGTTCTGTGGTGCGACAGCCACGGCGCTGCGCCCATCGGCTGTCGGGGTGGTGGTCTGAGCCGCTGCGGGCGGGGCGCCAAAGACGGCGAACATCAGCGATCCGGCAACACCGGCGAGCGGCAAAGCGCGCATCAAAGACCTCGAGACGCAGGTTGCGACTCGGTAGTACTCTCCGATTTGCCTGTTCCGTGCAATACGGTGACGACATCCGCCCCAGGGTTATCCTTTTGGGTGAATGGTTTTGGCAACAGCCGGCTGACCTCGCTGTCGAGGGTGAAGGTGCCCGACCCAGCCTCAGCGGCAGAATCGGCAGCTGATGTTTCGCCCGGCGATGCGGTGAGGCTGCGGAGACTAAGCGATAGTTTGCCGATCTCGCTGGCTACGGCAATGATCTCGCTCTGCTTGGGTGTCACTTCGAGCGTCGCAGTCTTCGCGACGACGGCCTCTCCCCCTTTGTTGTCAAGCTTTTGGTCTATGCCAATCACCCGTACATCGTGCAGCACGGTCTCGGCGGCCGTATGATGTTTGGCGTCCGCTTTGCCGCTGCTGTTGTCCGCGAGCGAATGGGTGATCAGGATGTCAACCTGATCTCCGGGGAGCACGAAACCCGAGATGCCGGAGGTGTTCGATACGGGCACCGAGACAGCGCGCATGCCCGGACTTAGCACCGCGGCGAGAAAGCCTCGGCTGCCGGGTGCCACGACCTTGCTTTCGGTAATCGGCTCGCCGGGCCCGAACGGGTCGCGCGCCACCCAGCCGGCGAAATCCTCGATCGTTTTGGCCCCTTTTTGGATATAAGCCCGATCGAGGCCGCCGTCCGGCCATGTCTGCCAGGCGAGGTCCGTCGGCTTCAGGATCTGCCCTCGGGGAATGGCGCTGCGGGCGACGAGGACGGATTTCTGCACGGGAGGTGGCGGCATCGGCGCGGCCTCCGCCTCGACGGTGCGTTGCTGCGCCAGCCAGGAGCGCACCAGCATTGCTGTGCCGCCTGCCAGCAGGATGGCGACCAGGAACAGGATTAGCGTGCGTGCGCGCATCGGGTCGGCTCTAGCTGAGGTTGGGCGGGATCATCACGATCAGAGCGGCGCCGGCGATCGCGACGCCGTACGGCACCGGCATCCGCTTTGCCGCGCCAGCCGCTCCGGCCGGGGCAAAGACGGCGCGGAGCGCCAGAGGGAACAACAGAGCCAGGGTAAGGAGACCGCCGAGAACCGCCGTGCCGATGAGGAGCGATGGGGTCCCGCCGGGACCCACCCACAGCGTCGCCGCGGTGAGCAGCTTGACGTCGCCGCCGCCCATCAGCCCGCGCGAAAACAACAGCGCCCCGGCAGCAAACACTGCCGCCGCGCAGAGGGCGGCGTTGGTGCTGCCGAGGAGGGATATGTCGGGGGCCGACGCGAGTTGGAGCGGCCACAGCGTGCATAAACCCAGGACTACCGCGTTGGGGATCACCAACCGGCGTAGATCCTCGACGGCGGCGATCAACATCAATCCGGCAAACCCAGCGAGAGGAAGAAAGTGCAGCGGAAGCGACATGCAATCCTTGCCATGATCGGTACCGGCCCACCCTGCCCGCGGAGTAGTTAAGGAAGCGATAATCGGGTCTCGTTCCAAATCGCTTACGGCGGGCTCGCAGGGATTAAGGCGGGGCGGATTGAAGTACCGCTTTCGTGGCCGTTACGAATGGCCTAATTGAAATCGTCGATTCCATCCCGCCGCGCCGCAGTATGCGCATCAGTGCGACCCGCGCAGTTGGCCGCAGCCGTTACGGCCTCTCCCTGCCGCTGATCTTTGGCCTT
>VAZT01000540.1 GCA_005884825.1 Alphaproteobacteria bacterium | reverse complement strand
GCGGGACGGCAAGTCACGGCAGGTCTCGGTGGATGGCCGGGTCATCGTCAACGATACCGATTTGGCGGTTCGCGCGGCTGTCGACGGGTTGGGCATCGCGTACGCGGCCGAAGCCGTGGCCGACCCGTTCCTGCGCTCGGGGCAGCTGGTTCGCGTGCTGGAGGACTGGTCGCCGTCCTTCGAGGGGTTCTTTCTTTATTATCCCGGCCACCGGCAAGTGCCGGCCGCACTGCGCGCCCTCATAGACATGCTGCGCACAGCCCGCGGGCCGGCACCGGCCAAAGATTTGCTCGAGAGCCCGTTGGCGGCAGACTAAACCCGCCGAGAGGCGCCCAGCCGCACGCCCCCCCCTAGCCGCACGTCCCCCCTAGCCGCACGTCCCCCCGGGTGCGAACGCCTGCCGATGCGGGGCCATTCATGAAAGTCTCTCATCGCCAAATCAAATTCGCAGCGATTGAGTAGCGCCCGCTCCTACCGCATTTCCCGGGGCGAAGTTGCGGACCGGGCAGCGGAGCCGTCGCTGGGCAGCCCGGGCGTCACCCCTCGAACCCCGGAGCTTTCAGAAATGCCGGAATACGACAGTGATCACCTGTGCAGCCTTCGTGCAGCGCTTTTGGACCATCCGATTTACACGCACGTCGCTTGTGTCGCCGATCTCAGGCGATTTATGGAAGACCATGTTTTTGCGGTCTGGGATTTCATGTCGCTGCTGAAGCGGCTTCAGCAGGACATGACGTGCGTTACAGTGCCCTGGTTCCCGGCGGATGATACAAAGGCCGCGCGCTTGATCAATGATATCGTGATCGGCGAAGAGACCGATGTCGGTCCCGACGGCTCTTATGTCAGCCACCTCGCTCTCTACCTCCGCGCCATGCGGGACATCGGCGCCAGTACGCGCCAGTTCGAGAAATTCCGTTCGCTTGTGCTGGTTGGCGTACCGGTCGAGGTCGCCTTGGCCCGGATCGGTGCACCGCTCCATGTGCAAGCCTTTGTCGCGCATACGATGACGCTCGCCAATTCGGGCTCGACCGAAGAGGTTTTGGCGGCGTTCTTCCATGGCCGCGAAGACGTCATCCCGGAGATGTTCCGCCGGCTTCTCGACACGCTTTATGGCGCCGGGCACAACAATGATCGCTTGCGCTATTTCATCTACTACATCGATCGGCACATCGAACTCGATGGCGACGATCATGGTCCCAAAGGTCGTGAGCTGCTCGAAGATCTGCTCGCGAACTCCCCGCATAGGGAGGAGCGGGCTCGCCGCGCCGCATGCAGCAGCATCAAAGCCCGGATCGAGCTGTGGAACGGCACGTTGAGCAGGTTCCGCGACAGCCGTGGCGGGGAGCGCTCAGTCGAAAGCCAAGCCGCCTGACAACACTTGCCGGCATGCCTGGAGTCGCTCGCGATGGCGCCGATGATCGACGGTCTGAACCAGTACCGACGAGGTCAGCGCCATCAGCGAGCCGGCTCCGAACCGGTCAACGCTGCATAGGTGAGATTGCGGAAGGCGTGGCGATATGGGCCGCCCGAATTTGCCGGGGTTTGGATCATTTGGATCGCGATTAGCCTTTCCTTGGGATCGACCCAGAAGGTCGTGCCCCACGCACCGGTCCAGTAGAAATTGCCGATCGAGCCGGGCAGCGGGTTGTGCCCCTCCGCGGTCCGAACCGCGAAGCCGAGTCCAAATCCCTGGCCCATCTCCGGAGTCGGGCCGACATCGCCCATCCGCCGCGCGATTTCGGCATAGCCGACGTCAGGCGGCAGCTCATTCGAGGTCATCAGCCTGACCGTGTGCGGCGCTAAGAGGCGCGCGTTGCCGTATTCGCCCTCGTTGAGCAGCATCTCGGTAAAGCGCAGGTAGTCGGAGGCGCTCGCCACCAGCCCTCCGCCGCCGGACAACCAAAGCGGCTTCTTGGTGACGTCGGGCGGCATCCGCGCGTCGCTGCCCGCCGGCGGCGGCTGGGCCTCGGCAAGGCGCGCCAGATCGGGCTCGCGCACGTAGAAATCGGTCGCCGTCATGCCGAGCGGCTTGGCGATGCGATCGGCGACGAATGCGTCGAGCTCCTTCCCCGACGCGACTTCGACAATGCGGCCGAGCACATCGACCGACATGCCGTATTCCCACACCCGGCCAGGCTGGTGCGCGAGCGGGATCTTCGACAGCTTGGTGACCATTTCGGCCAGTGTCTGCCCGCGATCCGTGACGTTGGCGTCGACATAGGCCTTGTGGACGAGATCGTCTCCGTTCTGGCCGTAGACGAGGCCCGAAGTGTGCCGCAGCAAATCCTGCACGGTCATCGGCCGGCGCTGCGGCTCGAGGGTCAAGGCCCTTTTGCCGCCGACGATGTCGGCCTGCTCAATGCCCACCTTTAAATCGTTGAACTCGGGCAGGTACTGCGAGACCGGCGCCAGCAGGTCGAGCTTGCCTTCCTCGACGAGCATCATCGCCGCAACCGAGACGATCGGCTTGGTCATCGAGGCAAGCCGGAAAATCGCATCGACCTTCATCGGCGTCTGTTTTTCGCGGTCTTGGTACCCGATCGCCCGTAAATAGGCGATTTTTTCACCGCGCGCGATCAGCAGCACCGCCCCCGGCAGCTCGCCGCGATCGACATAGCCCTGATAGTGCTCCGTGAGGCGTTGCAAGCGCGCCGCGGAAAAGCCGAGCTGCTCCGGGTTCGACACCGGCCGCAGCTCCTGCGCGTGGATGTTGAGCTCGGGCCAGCGACGGCAACCATCGCCAGCAGCAGCAGTTTGGTGTGTCTCACGGCATTCCTCCCTTTATCGAGTTCGCCGACGTCGCGCTTCGAATTAGCGGACGGGGTCGAGCACGACCACAGGGATCTCGCGCTCGGGCTTGTGCTGGTAATCGGCGTAGGGCGGCCAGAACTCCAGCGCCTTTTCCCATAG
>VAZT01000539.1 GCA_005884825.1 Alphaproteobacteria bacterium | reverse complement strand
AGCAAATGATCGAGCCGGGCGGCGCGGTGCAGAGATCGCCTGCCGCCGCGGCGGATGACGCCGCCGCGGTGCAATGGCGGCGCACGCTATGGGTCATGGTCGGCATTCAATTCATCATGCCGCTGCTGCTGCCGAGCTCGGGGTCGAGACGGCGAGCGCGGTCGATCTGTGGGCCGGCATCCTCAACGGCGTCACCTCCTTTGTTGCGGCGTTTGCTTCACCGGTGTGGGGGCGGGTCGCCGACCGCCGCGGCCGCAAACTGATGCTGTTGCGCTCGAGCCTCGCCATCGGCGTCTTCACCGCGCTGATGGGCGTGGCGGCGAATGTCTGGCAATTTTTTGCGTTCCGCGCGCTGATGGGCGTGTTCGCCGGATTTTCCAGCGCAGCTATCGCGCTGGTGGCGAGCCAAGTCCCGGAGGGCCGGCTCGGCTATGCCCTCGGCTGGTTCAGTACCGGCCAGTGGCGCCGCCGAAGGCGCGCGGCAGGCGATCGATCCTCAGCAGCCTGAGCGCGGTCGCGAGCACGCCGGTCCTGTTGGCGCTCTTTTTCGTGCTGATGATGGCACAGTTCGGCATGCGCACCGTCCAGCCGATCGTGACCTTGTATGTCCAGGAAATGGTCGGCCCCCGCCCCGACCTGGCCACCCTGAGCGGCATCGCGTTTTCAGTGACCGGGCTCGCCAATGTCATTGCTGCGCCGTTCCTCGGCAATCGCAGCGATCGGATCGGCTACCGCCGGGTATTGCTGATCTGCCTGTGTGGTGCGACTCTGACGACACTGCCGCAGGCCTTCACCGAGAATTACTGGGTGTTCACCGCCGAACGGTTCGCCGTCGGGCTGTTCATCGGCGGCCTATTGCCGACCGCCAATGCGCTGGTCGGCCGCCTCGTGCCGCGAGCCGAGCGCGGCACCATCTACGGCATCACCGCATCAGCGACATTTCTCGGCAATTCGCTGGGGCCTTTGACCGGCGGCGCGGTCGCCGCCGCCTTCGGCCTGCGCTGGGTGTTCCTCGTGACGGCGGCCGTGCTGTTGGCAAATCTGCTGTGGGTATACTACAGGATGCCCGAATACGCGGGTCGCCAAAACTGAAGGCGGATATCTGCTTGGAGGAGACCATGAGAGGCATGCGCGATCTCTGGCCCGAGGCCCCCAGCATCGTGGTCCTGACGGGTGCCGGCATTTCGCAGGAATCCGGGCTCGCGACGTTTCGCGACGCCGACGGGATCTGGGCGACGGTGCGGCTCGAAGAGGTGGCGACACCGGAGGCTTTTGCGCGCGATCCGGCGCGGGTGCTGGCGTTCTACGACGCGCGCCGGCGGCACTTGCAGCACCCCTCGGTCACCCCCAATCCCGCGCACGAGGCATTGGCGCGGCTCGAAGCGGTGCGGCCGGGCGAGGTGATGATCGCCACGCAGAACATCGACGATCTACACGAGCGGGCCGGATCGCGCGCCGTGATCCACATGCACGGCGAGCTGCTGAAGGCGCGCTGCACCGCTTGCGGCAATACCACGGTCTGGTATGACGATCTGACCGGCAACGAGTGCTGCCCGAGCTGCGCGATCGAGGGCCAGCTGCGCCCGCATATCGTCTGGTTCGGCGAGATGCCGTTGGGCCTCGATGCGATCTATCAGGTCCTCGCCCAGTGCAAGGTCTTCGTGTCGATCGGCACCTCAGGGAGCGTCGAGCCGGCGGCAAGCTTTGTCGAAGAGGCCCGCCGCGCCGGTGCCCACACGGTCGAGCTCAACCTCGAACCCTCGCACTGCGCCAGCCTCTTTGCCGAGCGCATCTACGGCCCGGCCAGTCGGATCGTGCCGGATTATGTTGCGAAGCTGCTGACCGAGTGACGCAAAGGAGGGCTGGCGATCGCCCCGATGCGAACTGCGGCTGGGCCATCAGCCCCGGCGCCGATCGCCTCTACCACGTGTTCGGGCACCGCGTAGTGGATCATGTGACCTGCATTGGGGACGAGCCGCAGCGTGCTGTGCGTAACCTCGCCACCGAGTCGGACGGCATGCCGCCGGTGATCGACAATGCGGTCCTGCGTTCCGGCCATGATTGTCACCGGCATGCGCAATTCCCGATAGCGGTCTTGCATTCCCGCCGCTGCTGAAATCATCATCGCCGTCTCCTCCGCTTCCGCGCGGATCTGCGATGGGCGCAGCGCGAGGCCGGCCGGGAATCCTTTGGCGAAACGATCAGGCACGGGAAGCGGCGCGAAACTGCGCTTGACCATCGCCGGCAGCATCGCTGCAGTCAAGGGCGGCACGACCGTGTAGCGCAAGAAATCGCCAATGACGGGAATTGCCGGAGGCGAGAACAGCGCCACATCGGCGCGCAGAGTCGGGTAGTAGTACCCCGATAGCAGAATAAGG
>VAZT01000538.1 GCA_005884825.1 Alphaproteobacteria bacterium | reverse complement strand
TTCGAGCCGTTTTGGCCACGCGTAAATTTATCGGAACTGGGTTGGAGCGCGGGTACATCGCCATCGAAAGATCCCTCAGGCAAGGGGTTTGCCGAGCCGGCCGGCGAGGTCCTGGATGAACTGCCATGCGACGCGGCCCGAGCGTGACCCGCGGGTGATCGACCACTCGCTGGCCTCGGCCCTCAACTGATCGAGCGGCAAGTCCAGTCCGTAGCGCTCGGCATAGCCGTGCACAATCGCGTGATAAGTGTCTTGATCTAGGCTATGGAAGCCGAGCCACAGACCAAAGCGGTCGGACATCGAGACGCTCTCCTCGACCGCTTCGGCCGGATTGATCGCGGTTGACCGCTCGTTCTCGATCATGTCGCGGGGCATCAAGTGGCGGCGGTTCGATGTTGCATAGAGGACGACATTCGCCGGCCGCCCTTCGATCCCGCCTTCGAGAACCGCCTTCAGCGATTTGTAGCTCGTGTCGTGCTGATCGAAGGACAGGTCGTCGCAAAACAGCAGGCAGCGGCGCGCGCTCAGCCGCAACAGCGACAACAGGTGCGGCAGGCTCGGAATATCTTCGCGGTGGATCTCGATGAGTGCGAGCGAGTGCGGATGCATATCGTTGACGGCGGCGTGCGCCGCCTTGACGAGCGAGCTCTTGCCGGTGCCGCGGGCGCCCCACAGCAAGACATTGTTGGCCGGGAGCCCGGCGGCGAACCGCTCGGTGTTGTCGAGCAGAATGTCGCGGACCCGGTCGATCCCGCGCAACAGCGCGATCTCGACCCGATTGACCTGGTAAACCGGCGCCAGCCAACCACGGTCGGCGTGCCATACAAAGGCGTCGCTGGCGTCGAGGTCGTTGGCAGGCGCTTGCGGAGGAACCAATCGCGGAACCCGCGTCGGCATTGCCCTTTAACCGGGCATCGAGTACCAATTGGCCTGCCGCACGACAGCACCATATGAGGTGACGGCGGAGCTGCCCGCCGGCGGATTCGGCACGCGATTTTGAGGCACCCTCCCAATGTGGATTTCCACGGCTTATGCCCAAGGAACAGGCATATTCGATCAGAACGCGCTCGTCCAGTTTCTGCCGCTGATCCTAATCTTCGTCGTTTTCTACTTCCTTCTGATTCGTCCGCAGCAGCGCAAAGCCAAGGACCAGAAGGCCATGCTCGAGGCATTGCGGCGCGGCGATCGGGTGGTGACCGGGGGCGGGATCATCGGGACCGTGGCGCGGGTCGACAACCCGGAGGAAGTCGTCGTCGACATTGCCGAGAACGTGCGGGTTCGCGTGCTGCGCAGCACAATCGCTAGTGTCCTCGCCAAGCCTGACCCGGCCGCAGCGCGTGAGGCCGCCAGGCAGAAGACGGAGACTCGAGCAAAGGTGGGGACTAAGGAGTAGGCAGGAATGCGGGGTAACCCGCGGCCGACCCCTCACCCACCAAGCGCTGGCGCGCTTGGTCCCTCCTCTCCCGCGGTGCGGGAGAGGAGCTATACGGTTGTGGGTTACAGCCCAATCCCGCATTGCGGAGAGGGTGCCGAGCGAGGCGAGGCGGGTGAGGGGTCGCTGGTGTCTACGCGTGAGAATTAGCGCATGCTGTATTTCGAGAATTGGAAGATCGCCCTGATCTGCGCGGTGTGCGCGCTCGGTGTGCTGCTGTCATTGCCGAACTTGTTCGGCCCGTCCTTTCTCGCGCAGATGCCGAATTGGCTGCCGCACAAGCAGGTAGCGCTCGGGCTGGATTTGCGAGGTGGTTCCTATCTGCTGCTCGAGGTCGATGTCGCCGCGGCCCAACGCGAGCGCCTCAACGCGATCACCGACAATGTGCGCAACGCGCTGCGCGACGCCAATATCGGATATACCGGGCTCAATGTCGAAGGCGATGCGATCGTCTTTACGATACGCGAGCCCGACCGCATCGAAGCCGCACGCCAGGCTTTGCGCAAGATCGATCCGGACCTGACGGTCGATATTGCCGCCGACGGATCCGGGACGATGCGCTTCAGCATGGCTGCAACCGATGCGCGGCGCCGGCAGGCAGTCGATCAGTCGATCGAGATCATCCGCCGGCGCATTGACGAGACCGGGACCAAGGAGCCGACGATCCAACGCGAAGGGTCTGACCGTATCCTCGTTCAGCTCCCGGGCGTCGACAATCCCGAGCATGTCAAAGCGCTGCTCGGCCGTACCGCCAAGCTGACGTTCCAGCTCGTCGACACTACCGTCTCGCTGGAGGACGCGCGCCGCGGCCGGCTGCCGCCCGGCGACGAAATCCTGCCCGCGGAGGAGGGGAGGGCAGGGCGCGCCGGGCCCGCCGCCTATGTCGTGCGCAAGCGCGTGATGGTGGGCGGCGATACCCTGGTCGATGCCCAGCCGACGTTCCAGAACAACGAGCCGGTGGTCAGCTTCCGCTTCGACGCCGCCGGCGCCAAACGCTTTGGCGATGCAACGCGCGACAATGTCGGCAAGCCGTTCGCGATCGTGCTCGACAACAAGGTGATCAGCGCGCCGGTGATCCGCGAACCGATCCTTGGCGGCAGCGGCATAATTTCCGGCAGCTTCACGGTCCAGTCGGCGAGCGACCTTGCGCTGCTGCTGCGGGCGGGCGCGTTGCCGGCGCCGATCACGATCCTCGAGGAGCGTACCGTCGGTCCCGATCTCGGCGCCGATTCGATCCATGCCGGAGCGGTCGCCAGCATCGTCGGGGTGGCGCTGGTCGTCGTGTTCATGATCCTCTTCTACGGATTGTTCGGCGTCTTTGCCGATATCGCGCTGATCTTCAATCTGTGCCTGATGCTCGGCAGCCTGTCGCTGCTCGGCGCCACTTTGACCCTGCCGGGGATCGCCGGCATCGCGCTGACGATGGGCATGGCGGTCGATGCGAACGTGCTGATCTATGAGCGCATCCGCGAAGAGGTCCGCGCCGGCCGAACCGTGCTGTCGGCGCTCGACGCCGGCTTCAAGCGCGCCTTCGGCACGATCCTCGACAGCCATGTGACGACTCTCGTTGCGGGCGCGCTGATGTTCTGGCTCGGCTCCGGCCCGGTGAAGGGCTTTGCCGTGACACTCAGCATCGGCGTTCTGACCTCGCTGTTCTCGGCGATATTGGTGACCCGGCTGTTGATCGTCACTTGGTTGCGCGAATGGAAACCACGGGCCATCCCGATTTGACTGCGAACACAACATGAGACCGCTGATCGTCATCCGGCGCACGCCGAAAATCGACTTTATGGGCTGGCACAAGATCGGGTTTGCGCTGTCCGGGCTGCTGACAATCGGCTCGATCGTGCTGTTTCTGACTGTCGGGCTCAATTACGGGATCGACTTCGTCGGCGGCACGCTGATCGAGGTTCGCTCCACTACGGGGCCGGCAAACCTTGCCGATATGCGGCAAAGGCTCGATGCCCTCCACATCGGTGAGCCTTCGCTGCAAGGGTTTGGCCCCCCGACCGATGTGTTGATCCGGCTGCCTCGTCAGCCGGGTGGCGACGCCGAGCAGGAGCGGGCGGTTCAGCTGGTGCGCCAAGCGCTCGGTTCCGGCGTCGAATACCGCCGCACCGAGGTCGTCGGCCCGAGTGTCGGCAGCGAACTGATCCGCGCCGGGGTGATCGCGACTATCCTCGCCCTCTTCGCGATCGCCGCCTACATCTGGTTTCGCTTCGAATGGCAGTTCGGCGTCGGCGGGATGGTCTCGACCCTGCACGACGTCATCACCACGGTCGGGCTCTTCGCGCTTTTCCAGCTCGAGTTCAACCTGACGACTTTGGCCGCGATTCTGACCATCGCCGGTTACTCGGTGAACGACACCGTGGTGATCTACGACCGGGTCCGCGAGTCGTTGCGTAAATACCCGAGGATGCCGTTTCGCGACCTGATCAACCTGGCGCTCAACGAAACATTGTCGCGGACGATCCTGACCGTCAGCACGGTTGCGCTCGCGGTCCTGTCGTTGTTGTTCCTCGGCGGCCAAGTGCTGAGAGGCTTCAGCATCGCCATGCTGTGGGGCGTCGTAATCGGGACCTACTCGTCGCTCTTCATCGCGGCGCCGATCCTCTATTACGTCCGGCCGAACCGCGCCGCCATCGCCCGGGCGAGCGAATGGTTTTTCCCGACCTCACCGTCGCGTGGGAGGCCGCGAGCGTTCCCGATCTGACCTGGGAGACGTTGGCTCCGGTAATCGAGCATGGCGGCGTCGAGATCCTGGTGCTGGGTCTTGGGCGGTCGACCAGCGCCGTGCCCGCCGCGTTGCGCACCGCGCTGCGCACCGCCGGGATCGCGCTCGAAGCAATGGACACCGGAGCCGCATGCCGCACCTACAATGTGCTCGTCGCCGAAGACCGCCGGGTGGCCGCGGCGCTGGTACCGCCAGCCTAGAAGCCCCTCAAGCTGCAGCTGATTTCATCGCCCGGTGAGCCATCATGACGCTTCCGGGAATTGCCGACCGTGGCCGACGTTGTCAATGCAGACCTTTGAGGGAGTCGATGATGGCCTTTCGTTCACGCTTGTTGGGTACTGCGGCACTTGTCGCGGCTCTGGCGATAGCCCCTGCCGTTCACGCCGAACATTGGCACGGGGGTTATCACCATCACGGCGGCGGTGGCGCGGCCGGGGCGGCGATAATCGGCGGTCTCGTCGGCCTCGGCCTAGGTGCGGCGATCGCTTCGAACGGCGGTTATTACGGCGCGCCGGGCTACTACGCCCCAGGCTACTACGCTCCGCCTTATAGTTATTACGGGCCGCCTTCCGCCTATTACACGCCGGCCCCGCCGCCGGTCTATTACGGGTATTGAGCGCCACGGGCCTGAACCTCACTTCTGGAGGAGTCGAATGAGATTGATCCCGTTGAGCGGTGCTGCACCGATCGCAATTGCCGCGCTCTTGTGCGCCCCCGCCGCCATGGCGCAATCGCAATCCGCGGCGGCGCAAGGGACCACCCCACCGCCACCTGCCGCCGAGGCCTCCCCGATGGCCGGCCATCCGGTGGCCGGCAAAAATGCGGAGGAGCGCGTCGAAGGCCGCATCAAAGAGCTGCATGCGCAATTACGAATCACCCCGGCCGAGGAGCCGCAGTGGAATGAGTTCGCCCAGGTCATGCGGGAGAACGCACGCGACATGGACCAGGCGTTCCTGCAGCGCGCTCAGCAATTCCCGACGATGGACGCCGTGCAGAACATGCAATCCTATGAGCAAATCGCCGAGGAGCACGCGAAGCGGGTGCAGAAGCTGGTTCCCGCGTTCCAGAAGCTGTACGACGCAATGCCTGACCAGCAGAAGCGGCTGGCCGATCAGGTGTTCCGAGCCAACGCCGAAAAGCATATGCAGCGCACGGCGCAATCGCGTCGCGGATAAGGTTCGTCAGGCACATTTCTTGCTCGCTTCACTGCACGTGAGCGAGCTTGGTGATCATGCCGGACGACGCACGTGCTTTCCTCGTTCCGCCCGGCATCGGCCACAATGGTGGGCCTCCGCTCGATCCGGGAGCCGATTGGCGGAGGTTCTGCTGGAAAAAGGCTCATGCGCGGGCTTGGAAGACGCCACCCCGAGAGATCGCGCTGGCCCGTTTGGCGCGCGCCCAGGCGCTGGGCATGACTTATCGGGAATATACCGCGATACTGCTCGACCGTGGTGTGCACCTGTGAAAAGCTCCGCCTAGGCGGGGTTTTTTGGTGATGCGATCGGTTGCTAATTTACGGCCGTACCCGGCGTCGACGGCCTGATCGCCGCCCTTAAGCGCAGGCGGACATCC
The DNA here is from genome assembly GCA_005884825.1 of Alphaproteobacteria bacterium. GTDB lineage: Bacteria > Pseudomonadota > Alphaproteobacteria > ATCC43930 > CGMCC-115725 > AP-15. Next base: position 333 of record VAZT01000538.1, on the reverse strand, counting down.
TCACCGGAACAACGGCGCGGTCGTTTTGACCCGCCTGCCAATCAGCCGCGGCTCACCCGGGCAATCCGCCATGGCGTCATAAACATCGCCGAAGGTTTTAGGCAGTCCCGACCCGGCAACTCGCGCACCCCGAACACGAGGTGGTCATGCTGCTCCCGGCTAATCCAAATGTAAGTGCCGAAGAGCCGGTCCCATATCGAGAATACCGCACCGTAATTGCTGTTGGCTTGGTTGAACGCCACCGAATGATGGAGGCGGTGCATGTCGACTGTGACCAGCACCGGCTGCAACCAGCGCTCCAACCACTCGGGGAGCCTAATGTTGCCGTGCTGC
>VAZT01000537.1 GCA_005884825.1 Alphaproteobacteria bacterium | reverse complement strand
CCGAAGAACAGCGGCCCCGACCACGCCGTGCCGGTCGCTGCGATGACTGGAACCGTTCGCGCATGCCACCAGGCTTGCTCTGGTTTTCGGCTCGCCGGTTCCTCCCACCGAGCCTGCCCCATGCCGATTGCGGGAATGGTGGCCGAGGGGGCCGCAGAAGGGATCGCACTGTCGGTATTGGCCGCATCGTTTACGGCGATTTGATCATCATCGCGAGTGGTGTACCCAAAAGTACTCGAACCTGCGACCTCCGGCATCGAAGCCTGCCGCGCTGATCCACCTCGAATCTCGTCAGGTAGACGATTGGCAGCCGGGAGTGCAGGAGAAGCGCTTCTCGTTAGTGGCGCTGCCCGATGCTTTGGGAGCTGGTCGTGAGCGATCCCTGGTAGCGGAGGTGGTGCATGTGCGCTGTGGCTCCACGACAAAAGGGTCAGCGCACCCGCGGCCACGATGCAAACGCCGTAATAGGCGACAGCTACGTTTAGATGCTGCTTACGCACTTGCAAGTTTTCTGCCGCAAGAGCGTTGTCTTGCGTGGTCACGGTCGTACTGGACTGATTGCGTTCAGGGTCCGCCTTTTCAGCGGGAGTTAAATCCCCGACCCGCAAGTTGTGGTTCTGCGCCTCCGCCTTGCGGTCCAGCAGTGATAGCGCCTCGCGAATTTGCTCTGGACTCAGCTCGCGTTGGAACTCTAGATCTCTCATTGCCGGGTCACCAGCAGATCTCAAAGGGCACTTTGGATGAGCTCTCAGTCGGTAGTCTGCCGCGGTATCAGTTCAGTGGTGGGCGCACGTCGGGTTTTGGCGCGCAAGGCACACCAGCGTAGTCGACAAGCAAGACATCGATTAGACACCAGCTGCGTGCTCTGCGACTTGCCAATGCATGCTGTGGTGATTACACCGGGACGCCCCAAAGGCTTTCCCTCCGTTTACGTTGCAGACGAGATAAATAGGCGCGTACTGAATAGCCAGTCAGAAAACCGATAACCACTCCAAAAGAGCCAACACTGATCACAAGCGAAATCTCTTGAGCCATAACCCAATGACCTATGACGCCGTTTCGACCGAGAAGGCAACGCTATAGGCCTAAAACCGATCCAGAGGGACCTAGGACATTAATGTGGCAAGAAATGTTTAACCGCTCCCGGTTATTCCACGCGCGGGAATCGGGCACCGGACGGCAGGACGGAGGTTCGAAGACTGACTATCTCAGCCGGAAAAAAGCGCTAGACGGCAGCGCCACTGCGCCAGGTTGAGGCCGGCCGCCGGGCTTTATTTCAAGCGGGAGTGGTGTGCCGTTGTCGACGAGGTCTCGGCGGATCTCGAATGGTCCGGTATTGGGATCTCGCGGCTACCGATAAGACGGCGCTTAACGACCAGGATTGGACGATAGGCATTGAGCTCGGCCGCGATAGGAACGGCGGCTATTGGCTGCTGGATGTTGCGCGAACGGGCGAACCCGGGCGACGTCGACAGATTGTTGTTCAATACCGCGACACAGGACGGCACACGGGTTCGCATCGGATTCGGCAAGGATCCGGGGCAGGCCGGCAAGAGCCAGGCGCCTCACCTGGTACGCGCGCTCAGCGGCTTCACCGTGATGCCGGCGGCAGAGAGCGGCGACAAGGTCACGAGGTTCGGGCCGGTCAGCTCGCAGTGCCGCGCCGGCAACGTCAAGATCCGGCGGGCCGGCTGGAACGAGGACCTGTTCCGCGCCCTCGAAGGGTTCCCCGATCTCGCTCATGACGAGGAGGTCGATGCCTGCAGCGGAGCCTTGGAGATGCTCAGTCCCAATATGAAGCACTGGGGCTTCATCGGATGGATGCGCCAGACCGGGGAAGCCCTCAACGAGCAACGCAAACCGGAGCCCCTCAAAACGAATTGGGCCCAGGGCTCGGTGGAGTGGCAGGAGGAGCAGGAAAGAAATTGAGCCCGACCGGGGATGCTCCTGCGCAAGATTTGTGGGACGTGATGCCGGAGTGGCGGAGTGTCGTTCCACTTGCTTAATCTTGATTTTGATTTTTTCCAACATAACGACACAGATTTGGACGGCAGCAACCGCCGCGTGGAACTTTGGCAGGCCACGCTGTCGCAGTTTTTTGAAGCGGTTGGGGCCGTTTTGCCATTGCCGCCAGAGGTACGCTCGTAGCCTTCGGCGGATCCATGCCTCCAGGTGGGTGAGCTACCGCTG
>VAZT01000536.1 GCA_005884825.1 Alphaproteobacteria bacterium | reverse complement strand
GCGGGACCCGGGATCATGCGTTCTTCGACCCGGGCGACGGGCAAGGGTTCGGCCTTGCGCGCCCGCGCCGTGGCTTCGACCTGCTCGCGCGCCTCGGCCGGCGTCATCTCTTCGACCGGCCGAAGCTTTGCCTCGGCCATGACCCTCAACACTTCCCGGATCTGTGGATGAAGGCTCGGCACTACTCCCTCCGACCGTGTTGTCGCCGCCGTCAGTCTATCACACTCCCCATTCTGCAAAGCGGTTCAGGGGCCGCGACGCCCCAGGTCCGGGTAGGGCGTTCCATCCCGGTGTGTGTAGGGGGCGGGTTGACCACCGGTCGGCGCGACCATGTCGACATTACCGTGGTGCACAGGAAATACGGCAACCCGCTCGACTGCGCGACGCGGTTCGGCGGCGCCCTGGGCGTCGCAAGGTTGCAGTAAGGTGTGCCGGTTGCTCCCGTCCGCCTCCTGCGGATCGAGGGATTAACGCTTGCGCGCGGCTCTCGCGTTGAAAAGGTTTCGACGGCGCCCATATGGCATCCAAATAGATGGTGCTCGGATGGCGGAACGCGTCTCTGAAAGCGAAAAGATCACGATCAACCTCGGTCATGTAGACCTCGGCCACATCGATCTGATGGTTCAGGAAGGCTTCTACTCGAACCGCACCGACTTTATCCGCACCGCGATCCGACGCCAGCTCGAGCGGCACGCCGATACGGCCAAGCAGGCGATTGTGCGAAAGAAAGTGGAGCTGGGGCTGCGGCATTTCAGCCGTGAGGATCTGGAAGAAGTGCGTGCGACTGGACAAATGCTCGACATCCGCGTGTTGGGACTGGCCAGCATAGGCAGCGACGTGACTCCCGAGCTCGCCCGCGCGACCATTGGATCGATCGCCGTGCTTGGCGCGTTGCACGCCAGTTCGGCTGTAAAAGCCGCTCTGGCGGACCGTTTTCGGTGATTGGGCAGCTTCAGTAATCGAGCAGTCCTCAGCCGAACCTCAACATAGGAAAGTTGTGATGAATGACCCACTGCACGCGGGCATGCGTGAAGCAAGCCGGCTTACCCGAGCGGGCCGCCTCATTGACGCGACGGCACTGCTGCAGCGCACGCTCCATGGTGACAGAAATCGAACTCACTACTCCAGTAACGCAGGCGTGCCGCCGACGATCGACCTGGTGCCCGACGCGGTCGAGGTGACCGGTGTCGAGCGCGGCCGGCCGGAAAGAGCAGTCCGGGGACGCCTGCCCGACGTACTGCGGCGTTTCCTCGACCGTGTCATCCCTACCGGGTTTGAGCCCGGTTCGGGCGGACTGGCAGAACCGACTGCGGCAGATACTCCAGAGTCGGAAAATGGGCAATTTCTGACAAAGTCCTTCAGCAACCAGGCCGGAAGCCGAACCTACAAGCTCTATGTGCCGAGCCAATATCGTGGCCAGCCGCTGCCGCTGATCGTCATGCTGCACGGCTGCACCCAGTCGCCCGACGACTTTGCCGCCGGCACGCGGATGAATCTGCGCGCCGAGCAGCACAACTGCTTTGTTGTTTATCCAGAGCAGGCGGCTTCGGCCAATATCTCCAAGTGCTGGAACTGGTTTCGTCCGGGCGATCAAATCAGGGGCCAAGGCGAGCCGGCGCTGATTGCGGGCATGACCCGCCAGGTCATGAGCGACTATTCGGTGGACGAAGAACGCGTCTACGCCGCCGGGCTCTCGGCCGGTGCGGCGGCGGCTGCCGTCCTGGCGGCGGCCTATCCCGACCTCTATGCCGCGATCGGGGTGCATTCCGGTCTCGCCTGCGGCGTCGCCACCGATGTTCCATCGGCCTTTGCGGCAATGCGCCGGAGTGGGTCGATGGCGAAGCGCCGGTCAGGCGCCAACGGTTCCGGCAGAAGGGAATATTCGCGAATTGTACCGGCAATTGTGTTCCATGGTGACCAAGACACGACCGTGCATCCAAACAATGGCGACCAGGTTATTGCCCAGCTGAAGGAAGCACTGGCAAACGATACAAGTATAACGATCGAGGACGGTCGGGTCCCCGGCGGTCGCACCTACACCCGCACCGTCCACCGCGACGCGGCTGACCACTCCATTTTCGAGCAGTGGTTGGTCCACGGCGCAACCCATGCCTGGTCAGGCGGCAGTCCCGCCGGTTCCTACACCGACCCGCAAGGACCGGATGCAACGCGGGAGATGCTCAGATTTTTTCTCGATCACCCGTTCAGTTCCTGATCCGACCGGCCAGGCGAGTCCGGCCGTCTCGTACGCGCGGCCGGGCGCAAGGTTGCGGCGGGTGGTTACAGCATCCCGAGTTCGAGCCGGGCTTCCTCGCTCATCCGCTCGGGTCCCCAAGGGGGTGACCAGACGAGTTTGACCCGCACATCAGGCCGAGTTCCACAAGGTCCATCGGGATCTCCGGATCCCGAACCGTCTTCAGCGCCTCCAACACCGGACCCATCAGCGCAGGGTCGTCCTCACCGCCTTCCGGGCGCTCGACATCATCGCCGGCGGCGGGCGGGTTCGCATCGAAGTCGAACGGATCGCGGTCCATCTTTTTTACTCCGTCTTTACTGTCGCGCCCGGGCTTTTCAGTGCCGCTTCGAGCGCGTGCCACGACAACGTCGCGCATTTGACGCGGGCCGGGTAGGCCTTGACCCCGGTCAGCGGCTCGAGACGCTCCATCTCTTCGGCCAACGGCTCCGGCAGGTCGGGCCCCGGCTCGCCGCCGGTCGCCCGCGCGTGGAATTGCGCGAATAAGGCACGGGCCTCGGCTACGGTCTTGCCCTTCAGCACTTCGGTCATCAGCGATGCCGCCGCAGTCGAGATCGCGCAGCCGCGCCCCTGAAAGCTGACATCCGCGATGCGATCGCCGTCCAGGGTCAGGTAGACCGTCACCCGGTCCCCGCACAACGGGTTGTGGCCTTGTGCGAAATTCGTCGGATGCTCGATCGCACGGAAATTCCGCGGGTGGCGGCCGTGGTCGAGGATAATGTCCTGATAGAGCTCACGCAGATCCATCATCGCAGGAACATCTCCCGGGCGGCTTCGAGCGCCTCGGCCAATCTGTCGATGTCGCTCTCGTCGTTGTAAACGCCGAGAGAGGCGCGGGTCGTCGCTGCCAGCCCCAGTTTCTCGACGAGCGGCTGCGCGCAGTGATGCCCGGCGCGCACCGCCACCTCGTGCTGATCGAGCACCTGGGCCAGGTCGTGCGGATGCACGCCTTCGAGGTCGAAGGAGAGAATGCCCAGCCGGCGCTGGCCCGCCTCGACCAGGCGTAGATCCGGAATGCGCGACAGCCGGTCGACACCGTAGCCGGTCAGCGCCTCCTCATGTTCGAGAATGTTGTCGCGCCCCAATTCCTCGATGAAGTCGATCGCCGTGCCGAGCCCGATCGCACCCGAAATGTCCGGGGTGCCGGCTTCGAAGCGGTGCGGCGGGTCCTGAAACTCGCTCTTCTCGAAAGTGACATTGAGTATCATCTCGCCGCCCCCTTGCCAGGGCGGCATCTCCGAGAGCAGCTCGTAGCGGCCGTAAAGCACGCCGATGCCGGTCGGCCCATAAGTCTTGTGTCCGGAAAAGACATAGAAATCGCAATCGAGGGCCTGGACATCGACCGAGAGCCTCGGCGCCGCCTGGCAGCCGTCGATCAGCACCTTCGCGCCGTGGCGATGGGCGAGGCGGGTGATCGTCTCGATCGGCACGAGCGCACCTGTCGCATTGGCGAGGTGGGTCATCGCAACGAGCCGGGTTCGCGGCGACAGAAGCGCCTCGAACGCGGCCAAATCCAAGCCCCCGGTCGCATCGATCGGCGCCACGACGAGCCGGATGCCGATGCGGTCGCGCAAAATTTGCCACGGCACGATGTTCGAGTGATGCTCGAGCTCGCTGATCAATACCTCGTCGCCGGGTTTGAGGAAGGTGGCGCCCCAGCTCTGCGCGACGAGGTTGATGCCCTCGGTCGCGCCGCGCACGAAGACGATCTCGCGCGAGTCGGCTGCGTTGAGAAACGCCCGCATCTTCTCGCGAGCCTCCTCGAACAACTCGGTCGAGCGGGCGCTCAGTCGATAAACGCCGCGATGCACATTGGCATAGTCGGTGCTGTAGTAATTCGAGATCCGATCGATGACCGAGCGGGGTTTCTGTGCGCTGGCGCCGGAATCGAGGAACACGAGACCGGGATTGCTCGCGAATATCGGGAATTCGCGCTTTATCTCCTGCGGGTCAAAACCGCCGGGTCCGGGGTAAACCGTTCTCAAACTCGCCGGCCTCATGCCTACTCCTCCAATGTCGCTAAGCGCCGGACGAGGCGCGCCTGCAAGTGCTCACGCAACACGGCCTGCTCGACCAGCTCGACCGCTTCCCGCGCGAAAGCTTCGATCAGCATTCGGCGCGCCTCGTCGCTTGGGATACCGCGGGCACGCAGATAGAAAAGCGCCGCTTCGTCGAGATCGCCGACGGCGGCACCGTGGCTGCATTTGACGTCGTCGGCATAGATTTCGAGCTCGGGCTTGGTGTCGATTGCCGCGCGCGGGCCAAGCACTAAATTACGGCTGAGCTGGTGCGCGTCGACCTTTTGTGCGCCCGGGCGGACCGTGATGCGGCCCTGAAAGGCGCCATGGGCGCGTCCGGTGGCCACCCCTTTGAACACTTCGCGGGTCTCGCCCCCTGGCGCCGCATGGTCGACCGTGGTTAGAATGTTCGCTTCCTGGCGGCCTGATAGCAGGAAGGCGCCATTGAGCTCGCAATGGCTCCTTTCGCCCTCGCTCCGCACAGTCGCTTCGTGCCGCACCGTCCGGCCCTTCAGCAACAAGAGAAAGCTGGACAAGCGCGAGGCTTCATCGAGCGTCGCCGAGATCTCGCCGAAATGCAGCGCCTCCGAACCTTCCTCGACGAGTGTGACCCGGGCGAGCTCGGACCCGGCGCCGAGCCGCAGCTCTACCACGTCGTTGCGCCAGTACTCGCCGACGCCGGTGTAGCTCTCGACGAGCGTGGCGCGGCTGCCTCGACCGGCGACCACGAGGCTGCGCGTGTGCAGCGAGCCGCCGGTGTCGTCATCGGACAGATGGACGATCTCGACC
>VAZT01000535.1 GCA_005884825.1 Alphaproteobacteria bacterium | reverse complement strand
CGCGCCAACCGCATCGGTGCGCTTCGAGACAATACCCTCTAGCGATAGCTCGCACGCCTTGTCGTAGAACTCCGGCCCGCGCTCGACTTGGTGATCACTGAACTGCAACGCCGGACTGGCGCCAGACAGCGGGCGGCTCAGCGCCGTAACTCGCCTAGTTTCTTTACTCTATCAAAAAGGAAGGGGCTCAGCGCCGCGGAGGGGTGGCATCGCGAGGTGTCCCCCTATCCCGATCAATCCGCACCATGCGACCGAGAATTGCTCGCTTACCCGCATCGACCGGATCGACGGCCCCGGCATGGGTCACGGTTGGCGCGTCGTCCGAGTGAACCAGCCTCCCCGCTGAGGCGGGATGTGCGGGCACGTAAAGCAACCGTCGGCCACCATCCTGGAAAGAAGTTGACCCGACCATCGGGCGGGTTCAAGCTCCGTCGCCAATAGAAAAAACGCGCCCGCGTAAGGGCCGCGTGGCGCCAGAACAGGAAGGAATACGGGCATGGGAAACCTGAGCCGGCGATCGGTGCTTCGCAGCTCTCTGGGTTTGGCTGCGGCTGGGACGCTCGCGCGCCCCTATGTCGCCAAAGCGGCGGCGACAACCGCGGAGGTGTGGTGGGTCCAGGGCTTTGTGCCGGAAGAGGACGTGTCGTTCAAAAAGGTCGTCGCCGATTACGAGAAGGCCAGCGGCAATAAGATCGATCTCAGCATCATACCGTTCGCGCCGGGGCGTCAGAAGATCGTCGCGGCGATGACGAGCGGCATAGTGCCGGATATGTTCACCAATAATCCGGCTGAGATCACCGCCATTTACGCCTGGGACGACAAGCTGGTCGATGTCACCGAGGTCGTCGAGACACAAAAAGAAGAGTACACCGAGACCTCGCTGCTCAACACGTACTGTTATAATAATGTCGCGAAAAAGCGTAGCTTTTACGGCGTGCCTTATACGACCGCCACCTTACCGAACCACGTCTGGCGGCCGCTGGTCGAGAAGGCAGGCTATAAGATGGAAGACATCCCGAAAACCTGGGATGCCTACTATGATTTCTTCAAGGAGGTGCAGAAAAAGCTGCGTGCCGGGGCCGCCCGCAACGTCTATGGGCTGGGGTTGAACGTGACGACGAACGGTAACGACCCCAACAACGTTTTTAATTACTTCCTGATCGCCTATGGCGGCCAGGGCATCGTCACAAAGGACGGCAAACTGCATCTCGATGATCCGCAGGTGCGCGAGGCGGCGATCAAGGCGCTGACCTACCCGGCGACTGCCTACACTCAAGGCTTTGTGCCGCCGGGGGCGATCAACTGGAATGATGCGGACGACAACAACGCCTTCCACGCCAAGCAGATCGTCATGGATCTCGACGGCACGATCTCGACCGAGGTCGCGGTGCTGTCACAAGGAAAAAAGGACGACTACGACGACATCGCGACGATGGGCCTGGCGCTCAGCAATGACGGCAAGCCGGTGCCGGCCCAGGCGAACAGCGCCACCGGCCTGATTCCGAAGGGAGCAAAGAACGTCGAAGTGGCCAGGGAGTTTCTCAAATATTTTATCCAGCCGAAGGTCAACAACGAGTGGCTGAAGACAGGACTCGGGCGGAACATTCCGTGCATGCCCTCGGTCGTAAAGAGCGACCCCTGGTGGTTTGATGACCCGCACCGGGACGCTTACGTCAAGCAAGGTGTATTAGGGCCGACAGTGCCGGCCTTTTGGGTGTACAACCCGGCCTATGCCCAGGTCCAGAACGAGCACGTGTGGAGCGTCGGCTGGGTCGACATCATGAAAGAGGGTATGGCGCCACAGGCGGCGGCCGAGAAGGCCTTCAAGCGGATCGAGGAGATCTTCGCGAAATACCCGATCCCGCAGGCCTGAGCCGGCCCGCAATTGCCGGCGGTCTTCGGAGCGAGCGGCAAGCAACGCCCAGAACAACATGGCCGCGGTCTCGGCTGAGGGCACCACCGTCTGGGTCTTGATCCGGCGCTTGAACTCCTCGTGGAGCCGTTCAATCGCGTTGGTGGTGCGC
>VAZT01000512.1 GCA_005884825.1 Alphaproteobacteria bacterium | reverse complement strand
TGGGAACAGGCGCGGCAGGCGGCGATCAATGTCGGCATCGCGCGCGCCGCCTATCTTCCGGCGCTGACGGCGAGCGCGGTTGCCGGCTGGGAGCACTTCGTAACCCCGTTCCCCATCAACCTCGTTCCTCAAGGCTTCATCATTTTCAACGCTCAAGAAGCAATCCCGCAACTCGCCGTAAACTATCTGCTGCTCGATTTCGGCGGCCGCGCAGCCGCGGTCGAAGCGGCGGGTCAGCTTTCGATCGCCGGGAACGTGGCGTTCACAGCGGCGCATCAGCAACTGATCTTCAACGTGGCCCGCGCGTACTTCACGCTGGCCGGCGCCGACGCCGCAGTGCGCGCAGCACGGCAAGGCCTGGCCGACGCGCAGGTGGTGCAGCAATCCGCCGAGGGGCTGTTCGGCCGCGGTCTCGACACCATCGTTGACGTCCAGCTCGCCCGGCGCGCGACGGCGCAGGCACAGTACGATCTTGCTCAGGCCAATACCGCTCAGCACGACGCGATGTACACGCTGCTTGCGGCGATGGACCTGCCGCCGACTACGAAGCTGCGCGTGGCGGACGCGTCCGAGCGCCCGCTGCCGCAGCGCACCGCACGCGCTGTCGAGGACGTGCTCAGCGAGGCTCTGCTGCGGCGGCCCGACCTGCTCGCCGACGTGGCGAAGCTGCGCGCGACGGATGCCGAAATCGCAGCCGCCCGCTCCGCTCTGGCCCCCAAAGTTTCGCTGAGCGCGAATGTGCAGGGCAATCTCGGCCGGCTCAACGTGAACAACTCGCCCTATTTCTCGGTCAACAAGCCGCAGGGCGCCGCGTTGCTGAAGTTCGAATGGCCGCTCTACACAGGCGGACTGCTGCAGAACAAGCTGAGTCTCGCCCAGTCGAAGCGCGAAGAGACGGCGGCCGGGCTGAATGAGCGCGTCGACCAGGCTTTGCGCGAGGTGGCACTCGCCTACGACCAGGTCGATACGGGGCTCCAGCAATACGATGCTGCCATCGCCCTGCAGACCGCATCCGAAGCGGCCTTCCACGGCGCCAGAGATTCCTACGCGCATGGCGTCGGCACACTGACCGACGCGACGTCCGCGCAGACGGGGCTCGCGACGGCGCGCGCCGCGGTGGCCCGGGCACACACCCAGTCGCTGATCAACGCAGCGGCGCTGGCCTTTGCGACCGGCGAGCTGACGTCAAGTACGGATTTCGCCACCCCGACATCGCGATGATGCCGCTGCACGGAACGGATTGGTGCTGGCTTGTCGCCAACGAGCCTTTCGCCGAATGCCCCGGCCGAATGTCGGCATCTGGTCGAACTCGCGGGTTCGATCAGGTACCACGGAGCGACCGCTTTCGGCGCGCGAGCGGTAATTTCCCCAGCGGAGGATGTTCGGCGGGTCACGTCGTTGCCGATACGACCCGCCGGCGGCGCTGACTGCCGCCAAACGGGTCGCCCGGCGTCTGAGCCTCGGGCCTACTGCGCCGCGGCGGCCGTCCTGGTGTCGCGGAAGGCCGGGATCACCTCCTTCGCGAAGCGGTCGAGGTTTTCGAGCTGGCCGTCGAGCGGGGTGCCGAGTGGGGTTGCGCAAATGACGCGGTCGAGACCGGGATAGCGCTTCTCGACCGCCTTCAAAACCTCGATGATGTCCTCCGGCCGGCGGGCCAGGAAGCCGCCAGCCTTTACCGCGTCCTCGATCGTCGGGAGTTGGCGGTGCCGGCCAGCCGCGGATCGCGCATCGCCGCGATCTGCTCGTCGGTCAATGCCCGCACGAGGCGCAATTCGCCGACCATTTTCATGTTTTCTTCGTAATGCGGCGCGGCCTCGCGCATCGCCTGCTCGCGGGAGGGCGCGATGTGGAACTGGTAGCCGAGCGCCAGGCGCTCGCCGAGTTCGAGGCCGGTGCGACGCCGCGGCAGGTGTTCAGGAAATCGTGCTTCGGGCCGGGTACGACAAGCCAACCACCGCATCGCCTGCAACGAGTTTGCTCGCCGGCCTGATTTCGATTCCGATGAGCTTGCCGACCGTGTCAAACATCAGCACGACACCCGGGTGCACTTCTTCGCCTTCGTTCTCCGGGTCTTTGGCATGCGACAGCTCGACGTAGAGGACATCGGCCTCGGGATCGTAAGTCACGGCAGCCATCGCCGGGCTCCTCGATCAAAAAATACGGTGACCACCACGATATCCGCTCCCGCCGGCCGAAACACAACCCGCAAAACGCGGCCGCCGCGCTCTGGGATGCGACGCCATGCCCGGCTCAGCGTTGAATCGTGCGGATCGATCATGAGAGCTGTGGGCTGTCTTACCGTGGTCTCAATCCATGCCGGATCGATGGCATCACGTGCGATATTGTCGCGGGCGTGACGGGTCAGGATCAGCACGGTGTCGGCTTACTTGACAGCGGCCAGCCCGAGCAATAGCGCCGCCTGCTTGTTGCACGCTCGCCGGTCGTGTTCGATCGGGATTCATCGTGTCAAAGCGTGCCGATTGATGACGTAGGGCGACCGGTAATCCCCAAAGCGTCATCCAGCGATGCTGACGGGCCGCCGACGGGTGCGCGGCCCGCCATCGGGTTTACTGCGCTGCGGCGGCGGTCCGGGTGTCGCGGAAGGCGGGGATCACCTGCTTCGCGAAGCGGTCGAGGTCTGCGAGCTGGACGTCGAGCGGGGTGCCGAGCGGTGTGGCGCAGATGACGCGGTCGAGGCCGGGATAGCGCTTCTCGACCGCCTTCAGGGCCTCGATGATGTCCTCGGGCGGCCCGGCGAGGAAGCCGCCGGCCTTCACCGCATCCTCGATCGTCGGCAATTTGACGGTGCCGGCCAACGCCGGGTCGCGCATCGCCGCGATCTGCTCGTCGGTCAAGGCCCGCACGAGGCGCAATTCGCCGAACATCTTCATGTTCTCTTCGTAATGCGGCGCCGCCTCGCGGATCGCCTGCTCGCGGGAGGACGCAATGTGGAACTGGTAGCCGAGCGCGAGGCGCTCGCCGAGTTCGAGCTCGATGCCGCGCCGCTTATAGGCCTGTTGGAACCCGAGCATGTGCCGCTCGACCGCGCCGCCCTCGGCCGAGCCGCCGCCGATGACGCCTGATATGCCGTATTTCGCCATGAAGTCGAAGGCGCGCTCCGAGCCGCTCTGGATCGGCT
>VAZT01000109.1 GCA_005884825.1 Alphaproteobacteria bacterium | reverse complement strand
ATGAAGATTTCCGGTATTCGCTCTCAGATCGTCGCCCTGCCTGCCGACGAGCCGCTCGCCGACGCCGCGGAAAACCCGAATGCAACGCGCCCGATCGTCACCTTGCAGGTTGAAACCGACGAGGGGATCATCGGGGTCGGCGTGACCTATTTTGGGGGTGCGCTGACCGGCTCGTTGCGCAGCGCCGTCGACGAGCTCGGCGCTGTGGGACATCAAAGGCAAGGCGCTCGGGCTACCCTTGTGGCAACTGCTCGGCGGCGGGCGCGACCATATCGCGACCTATGCCAGCGGCGCGCTCCGGCGCGGCCTCAAGCTCGACGAGGCGGTGACCGCGGCCGGCCGATTGCGCGAGAAGGGCTATCGCCAGACCAAGATGCAACTCGGCCTGCCCGGCGTCACCACGCCGGCCCGCGAGGTCGAGCAGGCGCGGCTGATCCGCGAGGCGGTCGGCCCCGACATGGACCTGATGTGCGACATCAACCAGCGCTGGCGGCCGGAGCAGGCGATCGACATCGGCCGCCGCGTCGAGGACGCCGGGGTTGGCCTGTTCTGGCTCGAAGACGTGACGACGGCGGACGACTATCCCGGCTTGGCGCGGGTCACCGCCGCGTTGTCGACGCCGGTCGCCGGGGGCGAGTATGTCTGGGGGATCGTGCCCTTCCGCCACATGGTCGAGGCGCGCTCGGTCGACATCATCATGATCGATCTGGTGCGGGTCGGCGGCATCACGCAATGGATGAAGGTCGCCGGCATGGCCGAAGCCTTCAACCTGCCGGTCGTCAGCCACCTCATTCCCGAAGTCCATGTTCACCTGATTGGCGCAATCCCAAACGGGCTGACGGTCGAATACATGCCGTGGCTGATGCGCCTCTTCGAGGAGGTGCCGCAGCCAGTGAACGGGGAACTCGCAATGCCGAAGGCGCCCGGGCTTGGCCTAAAATTCGACCAGGCGACGATCGACCGCTACCGCGCCGCCTGACAATGGCCGTTATGCCGGAGCACGAGCATGCCGCGCGAGCTGGAACCTATGAACACGACCTCAGAAAATTTAGCATGGCCCGTGTTCATGGTTTCCGGGTCCGGCCCCGTGGGCCGTCCCGGCATGACAGAGATGGGGAGTAACGCATGAAGATGTCGCATGTCCGCTCGCAGATCCTGGTGCTTCCCGAAACCGACCCGCTTGCCGACTCGCTTGCCGACTCCCCGGAGAACCCGAATGCGGCGCGACGGATCGTGATGCTGCGGATCGGGAAACGATCAACCGGTTCGGAGTGACCTGATGAAGATTGCGAGCATCCAGACCGGGATCGTCGCGCTGCCGAACGACGAGCCGCTCGCCGGCTTTTCGGAAAATCCCAATGCAAAAAACCCGATCGTCACGTTGCGAATCCGCACCGATGATGGAGTAGAGGGGTTGGGGGTCACCTATTTCGGCGGCGCGCTGACCCGCAGCTTGAGGCGAGCGGTCGACGAGCTCGGCGCGTTCGCGATTGGCGAGGACCCGATGCGGGTCGAGGCGGTCGCTGCGAAACTGCGGGCGGCCGCAGGCGGCTCCGGGCCGGCAGGGATCTTTATGATGGCGCTGTCAGCCATCGACGTCGCGCTGTGGGATATCAAGGGGAAGACGCTCGGCTTGCCGTTATGGAAACTGCTGGGCGGCGGGCGCGACCGTATCGCGACCTATGCAAGCGGCGCGCTGCGGCGCGGCCTCAAGCTCGAAGAGGCGGTCACCGCTGCGGGACGGCTACGCGAGAAAGGCCATTGCCAAGCCAAGATGCAACTCGGCCTGCCGGGCATCACATCGCCGGCGCGCGAAGTCGAGCAAGCTCGGCTCATCCGCCAGGCGGCCGGCCCCGACATGGATCTGATGTGCGACATCAATCAGCGCTGGCGGGTCGAGCAGGCGATCGATATCGGCAAACGCGTCGAAGATGCCGGGGTCGGGCTCTATTGGCTCGAAGACGTGACGGCGCATGATGATTATGCCGGGCTCGCTCGGGTCTCCGCGGCATTGGCGACACCGGTCGCCGGCGGCGAGTACCTCTATGGGATCGTGCCGTTCCGCCACATGCTCGAAGCCCGCTCGGTCGACATCGTCATGATCGACCAGGTGCGCTCCGGCGGCATCACCCCGTGGCTCAAGATCGCCGGCATGGCCGAAGCCTTCAACCTGCCCGTGGTCAGCCACGGCGTGCCGGAGATCCATGTCCACCTCGTCGGCGCGGTACCCAACGGCCTCACCGTCGAGTACATGCCTCGCCTCTTCCGCTTGTGGGAGGAAGTCCCGGTGCCGGTGAATGGCGAACTCGCGATGCCGACCGCTCCCGGCCTCGGGCTCAAATTCGATGAAACCGCGATAAGGACGTTTGGCGTCGCTTGAGCGGGCGGCTCACGCTGCTGCGGCGACGGTGCGCAGCTGGTGGAAGCCGCGTTCCAGGTCCTCGATCAGGTCCTGCGGGTCTTCGAGGCCGATATGGAGGCGCAGGGTGGGGCCTTCGGCCTCCCAACGCGTCGCGGTGCGGCCGCGCGCTGGATTGGTAGGCAAGATAAGGCTCTCATAACCGCCCCAGCTCGACCCGATCCCGAACAGGTCGAGCGTGTCGATCATTGCGTATACCGCCGATTTGGCCGCTGGTTTGAGGACGACACCGAACAACCCGCTGGCACCGAGAAAATCGCGCTTCCACAATTCGTGGCCGGGGTCTTCCGGCAAAGCGGGGTAGAGCACTCGCGAGACTTCGGGCCGGGTCCGCAGCCAGCGCGCCACGGCCAGCGCATTCTTCTCATGCCGCTCCAGCCGGACCGACAAAGTGCGCAGCCCGCGCAAGGCGAAATAGGCGTCATCGGGGCCCGCGCAATGACCGAGATCGGCAGCCATCGTGCGCACCGGCAGGTACATCTCCTCGTTGGTGATGACCGCCCCGAGGATGACGTCGGAATGGCCGACGATGTATTTGGTCGCCGCATGGATCGAGACGTCCACACCGTGCTCGAAGGAATGGAATAGGTAGGGCGAGGCCCAGGTGTTGTCCATCAGCACCTTGGCCCCGGAAGCGTGCGCCGCGGCGGCGATCGCCGGGACGTCCTGCACCTCGAAGGTCAGCGAGCCCGGGGATTCGACATAAACGACCCGGGTGTTCGGGCGCATTAGCCGGGCAATGTCGCCGCCGATCAGCGGGTCGTAATAGGTCGTTTCCACACCGCAGCGGGTCAACACCCTCTCACAGAAGTTTCGCGCCGGGCCGTAGCACGAATCGACCATCAAGAGATGGTCGCCGCATTTGAGGCAGGCCTGCAGCGGCGCCGTTATAGCGGCGAGCCCCGATGACATCAGCATCGCACGATAGCCGCCCTCGATGGCGGCCACCGCCTCTTCCAGCGCGAAGGTGGTCGGGGTGCCCAGCAACCCGTAGCGGACGACATCGAAGCGCGTGCTCGGGTTTCGTTTGGCTTCCCACTCCGCCATATTCGCCGACAGGATCGTCGAGGCGTGATAAACCGGTGGATTGACGGCGCCGTTTTGTGCCTCCGGATGACGCCCGAGATGGGCGAGGAGCGTATCCTTGCGATATTTTCGGCCGCCGTTGACGCTTTTCATAAAAGCTACACTCCGTCGTAGGGGCACTGGTTTTCGAAACTACATCGATTTGTTCGTAAGAAGCAAAATGGCAGATCAGCGCGGAACTATGCCGGCGACGAGACGTTGGGCTTACCTCGAATCTCGGGCGTCTGTCCGGGAACAAAAGGGAGGTATGCTGGTGAGACCGGGTGTTCTGGTTTCCCTGATGATCGCTCTGGCGGCGTGCTCGAGCTCGACCCCGGCCCCGCCTGCCGATCCGACGGCCTCCGCAGCAATCCTGAAAAAGGACTGCTCGGACCCGAAATGGCAGCAAGAGAACCTCGGTCTCTGGTATTCGGTCTGCCGTCAGTCGCTGCGCTGGTGAGCGTAGCCGATTGGTTCAGAATTTCTTGAAGCACTCCTTGCCGTTCGCCTGCAGGAGCCGGCAATCGACCACTACGGCCTGTGCATCCGGGGCGATCTGAACGGCGAAGCTTCTGCCGTCCTTGCAGCGAACGCTCCAATACGCCAGACCTTTTGCCTTGCCGGTCGACGTCACTCCCATCGGAAACGCCGATACCGCGACGCACCCGTGCCCGACCCCCTTACCCAATGTTTTTGCCTGCTCGGCCGCCGGCAGCGAAAGAAGACGATCATGGGTCGGATTTCCCGAGCCTGCCGCCATAACCGCTCTCCAGCCGAAACCGACAAGCGCCAAAACCAGAAAGGCCGCTCGATGCACTGACCTACTCACGCGTCCGGCGGAATGACCGGCAACACAATGTGCGAGGGGCGGGCTGCATCGACGAAGACTCGGTTATGGGCGATGCGCGGATGTTCCATAGCCCCTTCGGGCTCGCCCGAATTCGGGTTGATGTCGAAATGCGGAAAGTTGCTGCTCGCGATGTCGAGGCGCAGCCGGTGGCCCCGGCTGAATAGGTTGCCGGTCGGGAACAGCTCGATCGTAATCGCGTAAACTTCGCCCGGTACCATCGGCGATGGCCGCTCCCAGCTGTCCCGGTATCGGCAGCGCAGGATGCCCTCCGTCAGGTTCATTGCAAATCCGTTCGGGTAATCTTCGTTTGGCGGATGCACGTCGATGAGCTTTGCCGTGAAATCCGTATCGGGGCCGTCTGAGGTGATCCATAGTTGCACCCTGACAGGTCCCGTAACCTCCAGGTCGCGCTCGAGCGGCGGTGTCGCGAAAGCCAACACATCGGCACGTTCGGCGAGCTTTCGCTGGTCGTAGGCGCCGCCGCGCATGACCGGTTCGCCCGAACTGAGCGCGCCGCCGATCGTCGGCACCGGATTGCGCGGGTCGGAGGTGTAGTCGAGCGGCTGCGCGCCGTCGTGCGGCGTTTCGCGGCCGAGCCGGCGATCGGAGTGCAGGTAGAATTTTGTCCACCGCGTCTGCGGCAACGGCCAATCCGCGGCCATCCGCCACCTCCCGCCGTGATCGAGCCGCCCCGCTGCGTTGCGCCGTCCCGATCCGCCGCCCATTACGAAGATCCGCACCGCCGGTTCTGTATCGACGCCGTTGGCGACACCCTGAACCCAGCGGTCGAACCAGCGTCGGCGCAGTGCGAAGAAATTGTCGGCGAGATTGCCGTCGACCGGAGCCGCCGGGCCGAAATCGACATCTCCG
>VAZT01000108.1 GCA_005884825.1 Alphaproteobacteria bacterium | reverse complement strand
GGGGTCACCGTCGACGAGATCGATCGCATTCTCAAATCGCCGGTTTACGCCGGAAAAAGGCGGTAATGCCATACTGCCGCTGCGGCAACAAATTTCCCGCGGCTAGAGCGCGGCTTGGTTTCGACTGCTGTCTAGAGTGCGGCACTGCAGAAGCTGCGGCGGAGACCGCCCGGCGCGCCCATATGATCGCTCCGATTAGCCACAAATCAGGCTATACCTATTTGGGTCCGGACAGCGCGGCGCAGCGCCGGCGTCTGCTCGAGGGCTCGGCCAAGACCCCGCCAATGCGGTCGCAGAACCCGGCAAGAGTCGACGAACTGATACCGCAAGCTGGGCACCGCGGGGTCCCAGGCGCCGCGTGCGCAAGGAGCCAACATGGCGACGAAGATCGAGCAATTCGCCCCGGAGCTGGAAAAGATCATCTCCACGTCCGAACCTATCCGCGCGCTGGCGGACGGATTCGGCGGCCCCCAGGGGCCGGCGGAAGGACCGCTCTGGTGGAAGGAAGGCCGCTATCTACTCTTCAGCGACATCCACAACAACAAACGGATGAAGTACGTCCCCGGCCAGGGTGTGTCGCTGTTCCTCGAGCCGACGAACCGCGCCAACGGGCTGACGCGCGACCTGCAGGGCCGGCTGATCGCCTGCGAGCACGACAGTCGGCGGGTCACACGACTGGAGCTCGACGGCAGCCTCACGGTCCTCGCGAACAGTTTCAAGGGACAGCGGCTCAATCGTCCCAACGACGTGGTGGTCAAGTCGGACGGCTGCATCTACTTCACCGATCCGTGGACCAGCCCGGCCGCGCCCGAGCAATGGGACCTGACCTTTTCCGGCGTCTACCGCGTCACCCCCGATCTCGGCAGCATGAGCCTTTTGATCGGCGATTTTGTATTGCCAAACGGCCTCGCCTTCTCGCCCGATGAGACGGTGCTCTACATCAACGACACGCGGCGCGCCCAGATCCGCGCTTTCGAGCTGTTGCCCAACGGCACGCTGGCGAAGCACACCGACCGGGTCTTTGCCGATTTGCGCGGTAACGAGCCTGGCGTCCCCGACGGCATGAAGGTCGATGTCGAAGGTAATGTCTATTGCGGCGGCGCCGGCGGGATCTGGATCTTGGACCGGAACGGCAAGCAGCTCGGCCGCATCGTCCACGGCGCTCCCGCCACCACCAATATCGCTTTCGGCGGCGACGACTGGAAAACTCTGTACTTCACCAGCCGCAACCACCTCGGTTGCGTCAACCTGAAAATCCCTGGTCTCCCAGTGCCGGCGCAGAAGTCCTAGCGCCGGTTCTGTCTCGCCTACATGTGACCTGTCTCATAGGTTATCGTCACCCCCGCGAAAGCGGGGGTCCAGAGCCTGCCTCTGGCTTGAACAGGGGGTAGATGCTCGAACAGTTGCATCTGGATTCCCGCTTTCCGCGGGAACGACGGATAACTGATTGTTCTTGGTGTGGCGTTGCAAGTCCCTCAAATCTTCACGTCGCTGATCTGAATGGTCGGTTGGATGTCGGTGTAATTGGGGATATCCGCCATGATGGCCCCGGCATAGGGGCCGAAAGCGGATTGGAATTCGGCCACCGAGTCGAAATAGAGATGGCCCATCGCGACAAAGGCCGGCCGTGATCCCGGCGTCGCGCCGGACACCCCTTGCTCGACGGCAACACTTTTGCACGCCTTCCCTAATTTTTACCTGCCTCCAGTGGTTGCGCATCGCTCCGTGTTGAGAGCGGCGATGGGAGCTTGCTGTTTTCGCTTTTATTTGCAGCCAAATAACAGCGGTGAAGTTGGCCTGGGCCGCGGAATCCCTCGATTCGCGGGAGGAGTCTTGGCGAAATAACAGCGAACGCCTTCGCTGATCGGCGCTGTAACAGCCAGAGAAAACAGCCAATCGCCTGACATCGCGCCGCCACAGGTATTATTACAAGCTCGAACGATACCATCCGATTACGGCTAAGTTCGGGTCACGCCAACGTAATCAGTTCGCCATTGCACGCATGCCTGCCAGTTCCGCTTCGCGGCGGCAGGCGTAGCGGCCTGCTCCCGCATGGCCATACGATGGGCTCGTGTTGAGATGATACCCGCCGCTTTGAGGATCCACCCAGACGACAGTATCCTTTGGGCAATGTTCTTGCGCCTGTTGTTCGGTCCGGAAAGCCACCAGGATCTCAGGCGACTGCGCGCAAGCGGTGAAGGCGAGCGGAACGGCCGCAAGAAGCTCTCGCCAACGGAGCACCGGCAAATTCGGCCCCCTCACTCAACCCTTTGGCGCGCTGAAAAACTGATAAACCGCGGAATAACGCATGCGCACCTGCTCCGCGACATGGTTTGCGTCACAGCCGGCTGTCGGCGCGATTCCGCCCTTGGTGTCCGTCCGGCGAATGAAGGCTGCCTCACCAAGGACACCCTGCCCTTCATGGGCTTTGGCGCGTAACAGGAGCCACTCAATGGCACCTCTCTCCGGCGCATCGGCTTTCGCAACAACCTCGCCGACGATCGCGGAACCATCGGCTATCCTCCAGGTCGGACCGGCGAAGTGAGTGCCGATCTGCCGCCCTTGCTTGTCGAAGAGATTTGCCTCCGGCGCCTTGAAAGACCATTGGAAGAGGCTGCCTTTAGTTTCGCAGGTATAGATCTGGACGCCGTCTGCCACGACCTCGAGCAACGGCGCGGAACCCTGAGGGGGCGCCACCCCGGTTTGGTCAGCATTGACGAGAAAGCCGCTCATGCCGATCAAAATTCCCACCCCCATAGCAAAAGCCATAATGGACGGGACGCTCCTGAATCGCCGCATAAGCTTAAACAACCGGTCGCGCTCTAATCTCATCTGGTACCTTGCGGGGCAGGAATTGGCCGTCTTTGAGGTCGCCGGTGAAGGTGCCGCCCTCGACGACGATCTTGCCGCGCAGCATCGTGAGGGACGGCCAGGCGGCTAGGTCGCGGCCTTCCCAGGGGGTGTAATCGGCTTCGTGCAGTTCGGCGGCGCGCACGGTTTTGCGACGGCGCGGGTCGAGGAGCACGATGTCGGCGTCGGAACCGACCGCCAGTGCGCCCTTGCGCGGGTAAAGGCCCATGATCTTGGCGGCGTTGGCCGAGACCAGGCCGACGAACTCGGAGAGGCCATAGCCGCGCTTTTCGACGGTCTCGGTGTAGATCAAAGAGAGTCGCGGCTCGACTCCGGCGTTGCCGCCGGTCGTGTCGTCGATGCGCCGCCCCTGCAATTTGATGCGCAGCGGGCAGCAGATCTCGTCGGTGGCGACGGTCTGGATCGCGCCGTGGTCGGTCGCCTTCCACAACGCCTCCTGGTCCGCCTTGAATTTGAGCGAAGGGTAGGTGTGATAGATCTGGCCATTGGGCTTTTTGTAATCTTCGGCGGTGTACATCAGGTACTGGTGCAGGGTCTCGCCGTAGATCGGCACGCCTTTGGCGCGCGCCGCGGCAATCGCGGCGACCCCGGTCGCCGCCGAGGTATGCATCATGTAAAGCGCAGAGCCTTCGATATTGGCCGCCAATCGGATGACCCGGTTGAACGACAGGTCTTCGGACAAGGTGTTGTGCACCTCGGCCATGTTCTCGAAGCCGGTACGGTCCTCGCGAAATAGCTTCTCGTACATGTGCATGACGATATCGTTGTCCTCGGCGTGGATAGCGGCGATGCCGCCGGCGTGCGCCAGCACCTTCAGCACCTCCCAGATGTCGCCGAAATCAACCATGCGGCCCTTGCGCGAGGGGGTGATGTCGGTCGTGAACATCTTGACCGAGGCATGCCCGGCCTGCACTGCCTCGGCGAGCTCACCGAGGCGCTCGGGCGCGATTTTGCCGAGCAGCATCGTGTGAAAGGCATAGTCGCCATAGCAGGCGCCCGCCCACTGCCGCTGCCGCCGTTCGATTGCCTGCTGGATCGTGTCGCCGCCCTCGACCGGGGCGAAATCGATCGTCGTGGTCGTGCCGCCGTGCAAAGCCGCGAGGCTCACCCGTGAGGCCGGCTCGGTCAGCGTCGGCTGGGCCACTCCGGGCATCGGCATCGGCCAGTTGCAATGGACATGCGGGTCGATACCGCCCGGGATCACGATCTGCCCGGCGGCGTCGACGACCCGCCTGGCGCCGAGCGCCGCGAGGCTGCCCGGCGCGCCGATCGCGGCGATCCGCTCGCCGGCCACGCCGATATCGGCGGGCTCGGGACCCGAGGGAAGGACGGCGGTGCCGCCGTAGACGACTATGTCGAGCATATGAAGCCTCCTAATGCTGCCAAAGCCCCACCCTAACCCTGCCCCGCATGCGGGGGAGGGAAGGGGAGGGGGCGGGCGAACGCGAAATGCGCGAGGATTTCGCTGCGCGGGATGTCGTGGACGATGAAGACCAGCCGATTGCGGTGATCCTGGTCCGGCCAGTCGTCGAGCCACTCCGGCGCGAACATCGCATGCTGAGCCGCTTGCACCACAGCCGGCCGCTCCGGACGGTCGGAGAAGCACACGATCCCCTTGACCCGCAGCAGATCGGTGCCGCGCTCGCGGGCGAGGCCTCCCAGAGCGCGGGCGAAGTCGAGCCGACTCAGGGCTCCTTCGAGGATCACACCGAAAGCATCGATGCCGTGGGTATGGATGGCGACCGGCTCGGCCGGCGTTACCGGAGTGGTCGATGGTTTGCCGCCGCCAAACAGCACCGGGCCGGCATCCTCGGTCTCGGCCGCGAGGATGCGGTTGGCGCGGTCGTTGAGCGCGTCGAGGCGGCGGGCGAGATCCGGACCGAGCGGCGCGAGGTCGGTCTTGGTGATCACCAACGTGTCGGCGAGGGCAGCTTGCCGCCCGGCCTCGGCGAAGCGGTCGAGACTGTCGGCGCCGTTTACCGCGTCAACGAGAGTGACGACCCGCGCCAAGTGCAACGAGTGATCCAGCGTCGGATCGGCGCCCAATGTGAAGAGGATCGGCGCGGGGTCGGCGAGCCCGGTGGTTTCGATGTCTACCCGGCGAAATTGCCTGATCTCGCCGGTATCGCGGCGGTCCAGGAGGCCGCGCAACGTGCGCGCGAGGTCCTCCCGCACCGCACAGCACAGGCATCCCCCCGGCAGCTCCAACACACTGCCCTCGACGAAATTGACGAGGTGATGGTCGATCGCGATCTCGCCGAGCTCGTTGATGATGACCGCCGTATCGGCGAGGGCGGGCGAGAGGAGCGCACGGCGCAGCAGCGTCGTTTTGCCACTGCCGAGAAACCCGGTCAGCACTGTCGTGGGCAGAGTCTCCGGCAGGGCCACGCTTAACCATTCTCCGCGGCGACGTTCCGGCACCGATCGTTTCACGTCGCGGCCGGAGCGGCAAGATGGGCGGCAAAAGTAAAGCGCGGCAGTGACATAGGCCATTGCCTTCTGCCACCCGCGTCTGCATCATGCCTGCCATAAGTGGCGCGCATATGCGCGCCGGCGGAAGGGCGAGGAAATGCGGGCGGGATCGTGTCAGGTGATGTGAACGGCGGCGAGGTCTCTCCCGGAGAGGCGCAGCTCGCCATCTCGGGCGTCTCGAAGCACTTTGGCGGCGTGCGAGCGGTCGAGGCGGTTACGCTCTCGGTCCGCTCCGGCGAGCTGATCTCGGTTATTGGCCCGAACGGCGCGGGCAAGACCTCGCTCCTCAACATGATCAGCGGCTTCTACCGGCCCGACACCGGCAATATCGTATTTGCGGGCAAGGACATCACCGGCGCTCGTCCTTCGCATGTCGCCGCGCTCGGGATCGCCCGCACATTTCAGAACATCGCGCTATTCGCCGGCATGACGGTGCTCGACAACATCATGCTCGGGCGTCACGTGCACATGAAGGCCGGGGTGCTGTCCTCCTTCATCTATTGGGGCCTGGCGCAGAAGGAGGAGATCGCGCATCGTGCGCGGGCGGAGGAGCTGATCGAGCTTCTCGAGCTCGAGGATTTGCGCAAGCAGCCGACGAGCGGGCTCGCCTATGGTCTGAGAAAACGCGTCGAATTGGCGCGGGCCCTGGCGCTCGACCCGAAATTGCTGCTGCTCGACGAGCCGATGGGCGGCATGAACCAGGAAGAAAAAGAGGACATGGCCCGCTTTGTTCTCGACGTGAACCAGCAATGGGGCACGACGGTCATCCTGATCGAGCACGACATGGCAGTGGTGATGGACATTTCCGACCGCGTCGCGGTGCTCGACCGTGGCCGCAAAATTGCCGAGGGCAGCCCCGGCGAGGTGCAGCGCCACCCGGATGTGATCCGTGCCTATCTCGGTACCGCGAAGGAACGCCGGGAGGCGGCCGCCGCATGACGCAATCGACCCTGCCGCGTCTGCTGCGGCGCAACGCCGAACAAATGGCGGGGAGGCCGGCGATCCGCGAAAAGAACCACGGGATCTGGCAGACCTTCACCTGGGCGCAGTATTGGGAGGAGGTGCGCGATTTTGCGCTGGGCCTGGCCGCGCACGGCTTTCGCCGCGGCGACAAGCTCGCGGTCATTGGCGACAATCGGCCCAGCCTCTATTGGGCGCAGCTGGCGGCCCAATGCCTCGGCGGCACCGCGGTGCCGATGTACCAGGACTCGATCGCCAGCGAGCTGGTCTTTGTGCTGAACCACGCCGAGGTTTCGGTCGTCGTCGCCGAGGACCAGGAGCAGGTCGATAAAATCCTGTCGTTGCGATCGGAGCTGCCGCATCTCGAATTCGTCGTCTATGACGATCCGAAGGGGCTGCGGCACTACTCCAGCGGCGGCCTCCAGTCATTCGCCGATATGCAGGCGGCCGGCCGCGAGTTCGGCGCGGCGAACCCCGGATATGTCGAGGCCGAGATCGATAGCGGCGATCCGGATGATCTGGCGCTTCTCACCTATACTTCGGGAACGACCGGCCGCCCAAAAGGGGTGATGCTGTCGCACGCCAATCTGCTGAGCTCGGCGCAGGGCTTTATTGCGGCGGAGGACATCCGCGCCACCGACGAGCTCTTGTGCTACCTGCCGATGGCGTGGATCGGCGACTCGCTGTTCTCGCTGGTGCTGACCTTGCTCGTCGGGTTCACCTGCAACTGTCCGGAGCGGCCGCAGACCGTGCAGCGCGATCTGCGCGAGCTCGGTCCGACGATCGCCATCGCGCCGCCGCGGATCTGGGAGAACATGCTGACCCAATTGCGGGTCAGGGCGGCCGATTCGACGCCGCTGAAGCGTCGGCTCTTCGAATTCTTCCGCGGGCTCGCTGAGCGGGCGGAGCAGCGGAAAGGCGAAGGCAAGCAACCCTCGCTGATCTCGCGGCTGGGCCTTGCGCTCGGCGAGGTGCTGGTCTACGGGCCGGTACGCGACCAGCTGGGCCTGCGGCGGGCGCGCTGGGTCTATACCGGCGGCGCGCCGCTCGGTCCCGATACCTTCCGGTTCTTTCGCGCGTTCGGGGTCAATATCAAGCAGGTTTGGGGCTCGACCGAGCTTGCCGGTCTCGCCTCGTTACAGCCCGACGGCGAAGCGGACCCGGACACGGTCGGCCGGGTCACACCAGGTTCCGAAGTGCGCATTGCCGAGGACGGCGAGGTGCTGATCCGCTCCGCCGCGGTATTCAAGGGCTATTACAAGCAGCCGGACGCCACCCGCGAGACGATGACCGACGACGGGTGGCTGCGCAGCGGCGATTCCGGCTTTGTCGACCGCCGCGGCCATCTCGTCATCGTCGACCGCGCCAAGGATGTGGGCAAGCTCTCCGACGGCACGCCGTTTGCACCGCAATTCGTCGAGAACAAGCTCAAATTCAGCCCGTTCATCGCCGAAGCCGTCGCTTTTGGCGACCGCCGGCCATTTGTCGCGGCGATCGTCGCGATCGATCTGACGACAGTCGGGAACTGGGCGGAGCGGCGCAACCTCGCCTACACCTCGTTCCAGGATTTGAGCGCCAAGCCCGAGGTGCGGCGCCTGATCGCCGATGAGATCGCCGAGGTCAACGCCTCTTTGCCGGCGGCCGCGCGCCTCCGGCGCTTTGTGCTGCTCAACAAAGAGTTCGACGCCGACGACAACGAGATCACGCGCACACGCAAGATCCGGCGCCGCTTCGTGGCCGAGAAATATGCCGCCGTTATCGACGCGTTCTACAGCGGTGAGGCGGAGGTCGAAATCACCACCGAGATCACCTATGAGGACGGCCGGAAGGCGACCCTGACCTCGACGATCGTAATCGAGGACATCCTCGAACCCGCGGAACCGGCCCGCGAACCGGCTTATGCCTAATCGATATTTCTATCGTCACCCCCGCGAAAGCGGGGGTCCAGGGCGTCTATGGACATATCTGCCGCCCCTGGATTCCCGCTTTCGCGGGAATGACGGATGCGAAGCGACACCCGAGCGCGCCGATGCCTGAGTTCGAATGGCAATTTACGCTGGTCCTGCTGACCAATGGCGTGATGATCGGGCTGATGTATGCGCTGATCGCGCTCGGCTTTGTGCTGATCTACAAGGCGACCGACGCGATCAATTTCGCTCAGGGCGAGTTCGTCATGTTCGCCGGGTTCATCGCCGCGGGGGCGGCCGAGATCCTCGGGGCGCCGTTCTGGGTTTCGGCCCTGCTCTCCGTCAGCGGCATGGTGCTGCTCGGCTTCGGTCTCGAGCGGGTCGTGCTGCGGCCGCTGATCGGGCGGCCGGTCATTGCCGTCGTGATGGCAACGATCGGCCTCGCCGCGGTGTTGCGGGGCACGGCGACATTGGCCTTTGGGGCCGGCACGCGGGCCATCGTGATGCCGATCGGCGACGAGCCGATCGAATTGGGCCCGGTCATGCTGCCGCCGGTCCAGGTGGTCGGAGCGGTCGTCAGCATCGTCTTTCTCGCCGCCTTCAGCTGGTTTTTCCTCAAGAGCCGCATCGGCATCGCGATGCGCGCCGTCGCCGACAGCCAACAGGTGGCGATGGCGATGGGCATCGATGTACGGCGTTATTTCGCGCTCGCTTGGGCGATGGCAGGCATCGTTTCGGCGCTCGGCGGGGTCGTTTGGGGAACGATGCTCGGGGTCGACAACCAGCTCGCCCTCGTCGGCCTCAAAGTCTTTCCGGTCGTGATCCTGGGCGGCCTCGATTCGATCATCGGCGCGGTGGTCGGCGGGCTGATCGTCGGCATCGTCGAAAACCTCGCCGCCGGCTATCTCGACCCGTACGTCGGCGGCGGCACGAAGGACTTTGCCCCTTACATCCTGATGATCGCGGCGCTGATGATTCGCCCCGAGGGCATCTTCGGCCGCCGCCGGATCGAGCGCGTGTGATTGGGGGCAGCCCTCACCCGCCCAGCCCTGGCGGGCTGGGTCCGCTCTCTCCCGCAGTGCGGGAGAGGGGCTCTGCGCTCCTTCGCCTTGTAGCCCCTCTCCTGCACTGCGGGAGAGGGTGCCGAGCGCAGCGAGGCGGGTGAGGGGCGATGTTCCACCGCGAATCCGGGGTGTTCAAGACCAGCTACGCCGCCGACATGGCGCTCTATCCGCTGCCGATCGCCAAATGGGCGGTGGCGGCGTTTGCCGGCCTGTTCATCGTCATCGTGCCGCTGACGCTGGGCGAGTATTACGTCTCGATCCTCAATCTGATCCTGATCGCCATCGTCGGCGCGCTCGGCCTCAACGTCCTGGTGGGATACACCGGGCAGATCTCGATCGGGCACGGCGCCTTCATGTCGGTCGGCGCCTACACCGCCGCCAACCTCGTCGTCCGCCTCGACGCGCCATTCTGGGTCACGATACCGGCGGGTGGACTGATGGCGGCGCTGATCGGCGCAGTCGTCGGCATCCCGTCATTGCGCATCAAGGGCATCTATCTCGCGATCGCTACGCTTGCCGCCCAGTTGATCATCGAATGGACGATCAATCATGTGCCGGCGATCTCGGGCGGGGTGCAGGCCTCGATACAGGTGCCGCGGCCGAGCTTTTTCGGCGTGCAGCTCAAGAGCCAAACCCAGCTCTACTTGTTCTTGATGGGGTTCGCAGTGCTGGCGATCGTCGGCACCTCGAACCTGGTGCGCAGCCGGATCGGCCGCGCCTTCATCGCGGTTCGCGACCAGGACATCGCCGCCGAGATCATCGGCATCAGCACGTTTCGCTACAAGCTCATCGCGTTTGCGATCTCGTCCTTTTACGCCGGGGTTACCGGTGTGCTCTATACCTATTATTTGGGGATCGCCAATTACGAACAGTTCCAGCTGACCGTTTCGATCGACTATCTGGCGATGATCATCATCGGCGGGCTCGGCTCGATCCTCGGCTCGATCTTCGGCGCCGCCTTTGTGACTTTGCTGCCGATCGTGACGCGCTGGTTCCTCGAATCGTTCGGAGGACTGATCTTTTCGGCGGCCGATCTCGCCAACATCATCCCCAATCTGCGGCTGATCCTGTTCGGCGGCCTGATCATCTTCTTCCTGGTGGTCGAGCCCGAGGGGCTCAACCGCTTGTGGCGCAACATCCGCAACTACTTCCGGGTGTGGCCCTTTTCATATTGAACCGCGCGACAGCAAAGGGAGGAACACGATGACGAGCTTGTCGAAGATCATGATGGCGGCCACCGCGACTGCGCTCGGCTTTGCCGGAACTGCGTTTGCTCAGCAGAAGGAGGTGATGATCGGCGCGCAGTGCGATCACACCGGGCCGACACAGATCGTCGGCGTGGTGATTTGCCCGGCACAGCAAGACTATATGAGCCTTATCAACTCAAAGGGCGGCATCGAGGGTTACAAGATCAATTACAATGAGCTCGACAACGAATACAAGGTGCCGCCGGCAGTCGAGGAGTACGAGCGCCAGAAGGGCGATGGCGCCGTCTCGATGATGGTCTACGGCACACCGCAGGCCCAGGCGCTCAACCAGAAGCTCCAAGAGGACAAGATCCCCGGCACATCGCCCGGCTTTGGCATCTCGGCTTCGGCCGATGGCAG
>VAZT01000511.1 GCA_005884825.1 Alphaproteobacteria bacterium | reverse complement strand
GCCGATTGGGAGACATGGCGGGCTATGGAAGACGCAGCCGATGCAGGCTTGGTTGGCTTACTCGGAATTAGTAATGTCGCTGTCGATCAACTCAAGGCCCTCCTCTGTGGTGCGCGTATAAGGCCCACATTTGTGCAGAATCGCTGCTTGGTGCGCGCGAGCTGGGACCATGAGATGCACACGCTATGTCAGAAGGAAAATATCATCTATCAAGCCTTTTCCCTACTTTCTGGAAATCGGCAAGCTCTCCTGAAATCATGCGTGACCCAGATTGCCCACCATTATAACAAGACGGTTCCTCAGGTAATCTATCGCTTCGCTTTCGAGCTTGGGATGCTGCCCCTCACCGGTACAACAGATGTCGCTCACATGCGAGACAGCCTTGACATTTTCGATTTTACTTTGACCCACGATGAAATTGAGACCCTGCTTGCCCTTCGCGGTCTTCGCTAACGAAGCCGCCACCTGAGGCCACTTCGGGGCGTCACCTGGGCGACCTCCATGCCGGGCACGCCCCGGGGCCGGTGCGCCAGGTCGTCCGATGTTCTCGTCCGGCTCCCACCCAGCTTCCAAGACGACACCAGCGGGGCCAGATCCGGGCTTAGCTCATATAAACCGGCTCCCTCGCGACAGGGACCGATGGTTCGAATCCATCTCCCTCCAGCGCTGAGTCTGGTGCAAACCCGAGAACGGGACTGCCGCCCGGCGAGAGAAGCTCGCCCACCTGATCGACTACCGGTACGTCATCCATGCCTTGCGCCGCAAGCCAATGGGCTTGCTCAATCTGGTCTATCGTGAGCAGCTCTTCCCGCGCCCCGCCTATCAAGGCGCCTTCGAGGCGTTGCTGGCCGGTGATAGCGAGAAGGACGCGTGCCGCGCTATGGTCGGCGCGCCATTCCGGCAACGGCGCTGCCTGGTCCACCGGTTCCTGTTCGGCATCTGCTGCCTGTGGCTGGAATGCCGAGGAGATGGAAGATCACGGCACCGTTTACGAGACCCGCACTTTGGAAATGCGCGAGCAAATCGCGGCGAAGAGGCAGATCTGGACCAAGGATACCGCCGAGTATCACGGCCAGAGCGTCGATTCCGAGCTGTGCGGACTTGCAGCGTTAGCCTCCGGTGATCGTCGGCGGCGCCTTCCGCCTCGCCGCGCGTCGCGCGATCCGCTACGGCGACGGGATCCTGCCCGCAGCGCCGAGCGAAGGCTCGGGTACTGAGGACTATGGGAGGATAAATATGGAATAATCTGTGCAGATGCGGTGAACCCGTGAATCGGACTGCTTCGCTATCGCTCCACCGCTGCCGGCCGCTATTGGATCGACCCTATTGCTGTAGACATCGTTGCTGAAGACCTCGCGCCACTGTGGAAAGCCGATCCTATAGGCGTGCGATGTTTATCGCACACGCGGCTTCGGCTCCTCGGGCCCCGTGCCCGACCCGCGTTTATTGACGATCTTAACGGAGGCATGTGTGACGTGGCTCACACACAACTCTCGACAGCCTCGCTACAAATATCAACGTTAACCCAGGGAGATCAGAGATGATCCAGTCCTCCAATGTTAACCGGTTGATGCGGATCCAGGCTCGTCCCGGCTCGCCGGTCGAACGCCGCCACTATCGCTATCCCGAAAACCGCTGGGCGCAGCTGGACCCGGACGCGATCGCGCCCGGCATCCCGCCGGACGCGTCCGCCGACCTCGTCTTCCATGGTGGCAAAACCGTGCCGCAGATGGAGTTTCAGAACGTATTTCTCGGCGGGCAAGCATCGTGGCTCGCCTCCGACATCGACTCGATTAATACCGCGATCACACTCGCGATGCAGGACCGGAGGCTCAACAACGTCGTCGGACAGTTTTTCGACCGCGGCGTTAAGCTGACCTGCGATCCGCGGCCACTGCTTGTGCTCGAGGAAGCGAAGCCAGTTCAGCTCGACGAGCCCGGCGTGCAGCGACTGGTCCAACAGCTGGTGCAACAAGGGAAGGTCTCAGATAACGATCTCGGCACGACGATCTTCAACTTGTTGCTGCCTCCGGGAACAATACTCAAGCTCAACCAAGACACTTCTATTCACGGGCTTGGCGGTTATCACGGCTCCGTCGACTTCCAGCAGAAGGGCCGGTCGCAGACCGCCTATTATTCGGCAAACGTTTTTTCGCAGAGGCTGCCGAACGGGCGGGTGAATGGAATTCCCGCGTTCGACGCGTCCTGGAAGGATGTTGTCGGCACGCTCTACCATGAGATGAACGAGTTCCGCACCGATGCTGACGTCGGGGAAGCGATCAGGAAGAACGACGACAGTTTGCTCGGCTGGATGGGAGCGCAAGGCGAGATCGGAGATCAGCCAATTAACGCAGCCGGCGAAGCGGGGAACCTGTCGATGGTTTTTCAAGAAATTCTGAGCAGCACGGGGGGCGGGCGCGTGCCGGTGCAGTTCTTGTACTCTAACGCGGTCCATGGCGCGGAGGGGCCGATCGACCAACCCGACCCAGCCGCACAAAAAACTGACGTCTGACGCGAACCGTGTCCTCGGCACCGCAGACAGCTCGGCCGAGCGCGGACCCGTGTCCGTGTGTAGGCGGCATCGGCCACGCAAATGAGCCGGGTCTGCGTCCGAAGGAAGCGAAGCCGGTCGCCGCTCGCGGGACAAGAGATCCCGTGGGCGGCGGCCTCCGGGATCATTCGGCCTTTGCGGCTGAGACAAGAGCCGCCCCATTGGCGGCAGTTTCTCCGGGCGGCGGCTTGGCGGTTGACCGCACGACCGGTTGAGCGGCGGCAGCGCATCTCCCTCCGCTGCAGGCCGACGCGGCCCTGCGCCAGATCGACTA
>VAZT01000510.1 GCA_005884825.1 Alphaproteobacteria bacterium | reverse complement strand
GCCATCCCCGCGGTTGCCATCGACGATGACGATATCGGCGGCGTGGTCACCAGCCGGTTCGGGCCGGAAGCCGGGGTGTGGGTCATCGCGCCGACTACCGAGCTGGGCACCCGCTTCGCAAAAATCGCGGTTACCGACGAGCGCGGGCGGTATGTCGTGCCGGACCTGCCCAAGGCGCATTACCAGGTCTGGGTGCGCGGCTACGGTCTCGTCGACTCACCGAAGGTCGATGCCCAGCCGGGCCAGCACCTCGACCTGACAGCGGTTGTCGCGCCGAGCCTCGCCGAGGCGGCGCAGTATTACCCGGCCGCCTACTGGTATTCGATGCTCAAGATCCCCGACCAGAGCCTGTTCCCCGGCACCGG
The DNA here is from genome assembly GCA_005884825.1 of Alphaproteobacteria bacterium. GTDB lineage: Bacteria > Pseudomonadota > Alphaproteobacteria > ATCC43930 > CGMCC-115725 > AP-15. The sequence goes on along the minus strand of VAZT01000510.1, from coordinate 4,143 downwards.
CGACAAGGGCAACGGCATCCCGACTGAATTCAAGACGCAGGAGCAGTGGCTCAATTTCATCAAGACCAATGGCTGCGGCAACTGCCACCAGCTGGGGAACTATGCGACCCGCATCATCCCCGCGACGCTCGGCAAGTTCGAAACGTCGCGCGATGCCTGGGCCTTCCGCCTGTCGGTTGGCCCCGCCGGTCACGACATGGTGCGCTTTATCACCCAGCTGATAACGCCGGATGGCGGCCAGCTCGCGCGGCTCGCCGACTGGACCGACCGGATCGAGGCCGGCGAATTGCCGAGCCGCAGCCCGGCGCGGCCGGTCGGCATCGAGCGCAATATCGTCATCACGGTGCGCGATTGGCTCGACCCCAAGCACTACCTGCACGATCTGACGACGACGGACCGGCGCAACCCGACCATCAACGCCTATGGGCCCATCTACGGCGACACCGAGCTTTCGAGCAACGCGCAGCCGGTGCTCGACCCGGTGCACAATACGAAGACGACCTTGACCCCGCCGGTCCGCGAAGGCACGCCGAGCTCGGCGCTCGCCAACCAGGTCGTCGCGCCCTCGCCTTATTTCGGCATGGAGCAGACCTGGGACAGCAAGGTCAATGCGCACACGTCGGTGATGGACCAGGACGGGCGCATCTATTGGGCGGCGCAGAACCGCTCGCCAAAGGATATTCCGGCCTATTGCAAGCAGGGCTCGCCGTTGCACTCGGCCCAGCTTTATCCACTCGATGTGCCGCAGGAGGGCTTCTTCCAGAACTCGCGACAGATAACGGTCTATGACCCGAAGGCCAAGAGATTCACCGCGATCGACACCTGCTTTGGCACGCATCACCTCAATTTCGCGGAAGACGCCCACAACACGCTGTGGCTCAGCAACAACACGGGGCTCGGCGGCGCGCCCGTCCCCAAGCTGGCGGTCGTCGGCTGGATCAACACCAAGCTGTTCTGGGAAACCGGCGATGCGGCGAAGGCGCAGGGCTGGACGCCGCTGATCGTCGACACTAACGGCAACGGCAAGCGCGACGAGGGCTACAACGAGCCCGGCCAGGAGCCCGATTACGGCAAGGACACGCGGATCGCCTACGGCATGTACGCGATCGCCTATTCGCCGGCCGACAAGACCATCTGGGGCTCGAGCCTGGCCCATCCCGGCTACATCATCCGCCTCGATCCGGGCACCAACCCGCCGGACACGGCGCTCGCCGAGATTTACAAAATCCCGCTGCCCGGCTTTGGCATTCGCGGCATGGATGTCGACAGGAGCGGCGTCGCGTGGCTGCCGCTCGACAGCGGGCACCTCGCCAGCTTCGACCGCCGCAAATGCCAGGGGCCGCTCAACGGATCGGGCGCCGAGAAGGGCGAGAAATGCCCCGAGGGCTTTTCATTCTACGCCTTGCCGGGACCGGGCTTCCAAGGGGATCCCGGGGCGGAAGAGAACCCCTATTACGTCTGGGTCGATTGGTTCAACATCCTGGGGCTCGGCGCCAATGTGCCGTTCGAAACCGGCAACCAGTCGGACTCGCTGCATGCGCTGGTGCACGGCGAGTTTGTCGAACTGCGTGTGCCCTATCCGATGGGCTTCTTTGCGAAGGGATTGGAAGGCCGCATCGACGATCCGAACGCCGGCTGGAAAGGCCGCGAGTTATGGGCGACCTCGGGCAACCGCACGCCGCAGCACATAGAAGGCATCGACGCGCCCGCCCCCGGCGCGCCCGGCACCACGCCCGAGACGCTGTCGAGCCCGCTCGTCGTCCAATTCCAGCTCCGCCCCGACCCCCTCGCGCACTAACCGCGGTAGCGCATTGCGCTGTAATAAAATTGCTCTTCCCGGCGAAGCCTGTCCCTGGCGAGAACAGGGGGCCGGAGCCCCATCTCAAGCATGGGCACCGGCCTGCGCCGGTGCTGAATCAACGCTTACGCGATGCCTCCGCGACGGGTCAGGATCCAGGTCGGCGCGCGCTTGGCGCCTCTTGCCGGGACAGCGTGTCGCAATGATCGTTGGCGTCGCAGAACCGTAGAGTGTTTTTGTTCATCCAAGCGATCGGGAATCGCAATTTGTTAGGTGAGCCAGGAGCTGAAGAGGTGAGCTCGAGGACGCCTCCGAACTGGGTGGTTGGGAGCCATTGCCAGCTGCCGGTGAGCTTTGCCGTTTCGGCGTCCTTGTAGGAAAACTTCCCGTCGGAGCCGAGGTCGAAGGTGACCACGCTTCCTCTCCAAGATCCAACGGGCGCCGCCGCTTTTTCCTGTGCGCTGGCCGATTCCACAAATCCGAGCAGGCAGGTTCCCAATATGACCAGCTTTAATATACCTGGCATTGCCTCCTCGGGCAGGTTTTGACGCGCGGGTCGGACGAAGCCGGATCGCGGCTCAGGGCTCTCAGGCCAGTTTGTATCCCTGGCGGGCCAGGAGCTTCCAGTTTCCGCCTTGCTTTTGCCAGACCTGAAGAGTGCCGATCCTGACGCTGTTGGGCTTGCCGTCGGTTTCGCTTTCGGATTCATAGAGGTGGCGGGCGATCGCGGCGTCGCCGGCAACCGCGATTTTGAGGTCGGGGAAGTTGATCGACTTCACCGTCGCCTTTCGGGTCATCACGCCGTCGATGAACTCGGCCTTGTTCTGGACCCTGCCGTCCGAGTGGCCGTAGCTCAACTGCTCGGCGCTCAGCCGCTCCAACTGGGTTTTATCGGCCTTCAGCAGTGCCTCTCGCAGCGCTTCGACATTCTGCTTGACCGCCGCTTCGTCGCCGGCTTCGGCAAGCGCAGGAGAGCTGTTTTCGTTTCGAACCTAACCTTGTCCGGCCGGGCTGTGGAAGGGGAATCTTCGCCGAGGCCATTCCGAAAATTGCCGCAATCTCATGATATGCGTTCCTGAAGAGAGAACAGTTCAGGGCACTATGGTGAGCCCGCCGAGCCTGCGTCGATGCATCCTGTACCTCCTCAACCCCTGCCAAACCCGCTCTCAATACAGTATCCACAGGTGGAGAGGCGCGGGTTGTGAGCTCTTCCTCGACCCTTTATCGTCGCTAGACGATGGGTACAGCATTCCGCTTCGATCCCGTCGAATTGCCGCCCGCATGCGAGGCGTTGCGGGGCGAAGTGCGCGAGTTCATTGCCGGCGAGCTTGCGGCCGGGCTGTGGGTGCCGAACAGCGATTTTGGCAGTCATCGGTCGGCGGCGTGCAGCGGAGGCTCGGCGCGCGCGGGTGGATCGGGATGACCTGGCCGAAGCGTTATGGCGGCCGCGGGCGCAGCATGCTCGAACGTTATATCGTGACCGAGGAATTGCTGGCGGCGGGCGCCCCGGTCGGGTCGCATTGGATCGCCGACCGGCAGAGCGCGCCCTTATTGCTGCGCTATGGGACGGAGGAGCAGCGTCTGGCGTTTCTGCCGGGGATTGCGCGCGGCGAGAACTTTTCTGCATCGGCATGAGAGAGCCGGATTCGGGGTCCGACCTGGCCTCGATCCGCACCCGCGCGGTTGCGATCGAGGGCGGATACGAGGTTACCGGCGCGAAGGTATGGACGAGCTGCCCACGAGTCGCATTTCGCGATCATCCTCGTGCGCACCGCCCGCCGAGGCAGCCAAGATCCGCGCCGGCGAAGCCGCGGGCAAGGTCGCCGAGATCGCGCATCAGGTGCACGGCGCGATCGGCTTCACCCACGAGCACAGCCTGCACCGCCTGACCCGGCGCTTGTGGTCGTGGCGTGACGAGTTTGGCACTGAAAGCCACTGGTCGCGCGAACTCGGCCGCGCGGTGTTGGCAAGCGGGGCCGACGCGCTGTGGCCGACAATCACCGCCGAGTGACGGCCATTAGGCGATGGCTTCGGCGATCGCCTTCTTGTCGCGGCGGGAAGCGAAGGGGCTCGATGCTTCGCGGTCGGTTGGAGTCAAAGCGGGGTCGGTATAGGGGCTGGAGTCGCGTTCGACGCGGCGGCGGATGCGGTGGAGGTAGAGGTAGAAGGCGGCGAGCTTGATGTGGGTTTCGAGGATTTCCCGGACCCGCCTCGGGTAGAAGAGGAGCGGGGTCTCGCGCGGCAGGCCGGCCCGGCGCTCGCGGCGCAACTTGCGGCGGAAATAGCCGCCCTGCAGCGGATGTACGTTTTCCTGAAGGAAGGTGAAGTAGAATTGGAGAATATGA
>VAZT01000509.1 GCA_005884825.1 Alphaproteobacteria bacterium | reverse complement strand
AAACGGTATCGAAATCCTGCGGCCGTGGCGACCGGCCAAACCCTGGGCCCGACGGCGCAACGATTTCGCCGTGCCGGCTCAGCAGCTCGAGAAGGCGCGCGTCGGGATCGATCGTCTGAAAGCCGTGCAGCAGCAGCATCGGCCGACCGGCGCCTTGGCGCACCACTTCGAGCTCGATCCCCCGGACCTTGAGCCGCTTGCTGTCAGGCATCACACCTTCCTTTGCCTAGGCCTTGTGAAGATATAGCCTCCCTTTAAACGCAAGTCCGAGCGGATTTTCTGTTGTCCCGGCGGAAGTGTTCCGTGGTGGCAGATTGGCGCGACGAGGCTCGGCTCGGGCAAGCTGTCTGCTGGTTGCGCGAGCGGCTGATGGCCACGCTTTCAGAGAAAAGAGAAGGCAGAAATTAGTCGGCAGGTGACGCGCCGCGGTCTATTCCGCGGCGAGAGCTTTGGCCGGTTGTGTGGCGGTGCCGGCGAGTTCGTCACGGTGCTCGTCGAACAATCGACGAATCCAGTCGATTACCGCTCGTACGCATGCAGCGCGACGCAAATCGTGGTGCACGATGACCCAATATTCGGCTCCGAGCTCCGTCACCGCTGGGGTTACGCGCTCGAGCAGCGGGTCAGCGTCGCCCGCGTAACACGGTAGCAGCCCCACGCCGATCCCCGCCCGTATCGCGGCGGCCCGCAGGGGTAGGGTCGAGGCCCGCAGCGCCACTCGTCCCTCGGTCGCGCGCATTTGCTCGTCTACCCAGCGGGCGCTGATTAGATGGCTGTGCTCCTCGGGATAGGTTACCCAACCAGCGTTTCGGAGCGGGTCGCGATCCTCGCCGTTGCTTCGGCGGTAGACGGCGCAGGCGATCACGCCAACCTTGGATACGTACAGGTTCCCGCCTTCGGGGATGCCGTGGCGCAACGCCAGGTCGGCGTCCCGGCGCGCCAGATTAGCGGTTTCCCACGATTCGACGAGTTCGAGCGTGAGGGTCGGTGGCAGCCCGGTTTCGCCCGATTGGCCGAGATGTCGAGCCAAGAAGCCGCCGCCCCATTCGCCGACTGAAACACGGACGGTGCCGCTGAGCGCCGGGGAGGCTGCCGCGCGCCGCCTCTCGAGCGCCAATGCGGCGCTCTCCAGTTCTTCCGCCACTGGCATCAACGCGTCACCGGCGGCGTTGAGACGCAGCCCCTCGGGCAGCCGGTCAAACAGGGTCGGCCCGCCGAAGGTCGCCTCGAAGGCGGCCAAGCGGCGGCCGATGGTCGGCTGGCTCAAACCGAGCGCGCGGCCAGCGGCGCGCAATGAACCGTGGCGGGCGACCGCGAGAAATACGCGGACGTCGTCCCAATCCATCGACGCAGCGCCATTCGCCCCAACCATGATACGAATATGTATCGGAGATCGCCGTATTTGTCGATTCATGATTTTGTACGTATCACCTAATTGGCGTGGACGCGGATCGCGCAAGGAACTGCCAAATGATGACCCTCGTTGAGCGCCAGCCCCGAATAACCCCGGCCTCGTGGAGCAAGGTGATGCGACTCTGCCGGCGGGCCCGCGACGTGATGGCAGCGTGGCGCTCGCGCGCGCGCCAGCGCAGGGCGCTGGCACGGCTCGACGATCGCCTGCTCGCCGATGTCGGAATCACACGGCAGGCGCAAATGATGGAATCCTCGAAGCTGTTCTGGTGGTGCCCGTGATAGAGATTCTTGCGTCGATTGCGCACGCCTCGACTATGCTCAATTTTTGGGGCGGAGCCGCCGATGTACTTTGACCGACGCCTTTGGCAACTGACGCGCGGGTTTCGTGGCTGGATCGCCTTGACGATCCTGCTGGGGCTCGTTGCTTCGGTGGTCGGGATTGCCCGTTTCGCCGTCCTCGGCGTGCTGCTGTCACGCGTGTTCGATAGTGCCGGTTTCGTCGCAATCGCAATTCCGTCCGTTGGCGTCGCCATCGCGGTGCTGTTGCGCGGGCTCGTCGATCACCATCGCGCTATGATCTCCCATCGCACCGCGACCCGGGTTCAGGAGGATTTGCGCGGCCGCCTCTACGACAAGATCGCCGCGCTGGGCCCGGCATGGTTCGCCGGCGAGCGCACCGGCGGGGTCATGCTTTCGGTCGTCGATGGGGTTGAGCAGCTCCAGACGTTTTTCGGGCAGTATGTCCCGCAAGTCTGCATCGCGGTGCTGACGCCGCTCGCGATTTTCATCTTCATTGCTTTCTGGGACGTGCCTGTCGCGGCGGTGATGCTGGTCTTCGCGCTGGTGACCCTGATTGCGCCGGGCGCATTCGCGCAGCGCGAGCGCCGCTCCAGTCACGGGCGACAGGGCGCTCTGAAGTCTTTCGGCTCGGAGTTTCTCGACGGCGTCCAGGGCCTGCCGACCTTGAAGGCATTCGGCCAAAGCGCCGCTTATGGACGGCGTCTCGCCGCCAGGGCGCGGGAACTGTGCGACAGCTCGCTGCGGGTATTGTCGATGGGCGTGATGACCCGCGGCATCACCGATTGCGCCATCGCGATCGGCGCGGCGTCGGCCTTGGCCCTCGCCGTCTGGCGGGTCTCTCACGGTCTGATGAGCATCGAGGCATTGCTGATCGTGCTGATGGCCGGAACTGAGGTGTTCCGCCCGCTGCGCGATTTGCGCACGGTGCTGCATCAGGGGATGCTCGGGCAATCGGCCGCGGCCGGCATCAATGCGCTGCTCGCCGCCGAACCCTTGATTCCCGAGCAGCCGCCGGGCCAACCGGCGATCAGCCGGCCGCTCCTCCCGACCATTGCCTTCGAGGACGTCTGGTTCGCCTATCCCGGCGGGCGCGGCGCCGCCCATGACGGGCTGTCCTTCACCGTCGCCGCCGGCGAAAAGATCGGCGTCGTCGGGCCGAGCGGCTCCGGGAAGTCTTCGGTTGCGCGGCTGCTGTTGCGCCTCTTCGACCCGCAGCGCGGCACGGTCAAGATCGGCGGGTACGACATCAAGTCGCTCGATCCCGAAGCGCTCCGCCGGATG
>VAZT01000508.1 GCA_005884825.1 Alphaproteobacteria bacterium | reverse complement strand
AACGTGCGGCCCGAAGATCTTATCGTCTATGAGTTGCACGTGCAGGATTACACGGCGCAACTTCAGGACCTGCCGCCGGCGCTGCGCGGCACCTATGTCGGTCTGGCGCAGGGCGGGTTGAAAACGCCGGGCGGCCTGACCGCCGGGATCGATCATCTCGCCGAGCTCGGCGTCACCGCGGTCGAGCTGATGCCGGTCATGCAATACGACAAGGAGACTACGACAGCCGCGGGCCGGGTGAATCACTGGGGATACATGACGACAAACTTCTTCGCGCCGGAAACGCGCTATGCGTCGCATCCCGGCGAGGAGGTTATCGAGCTGAAGCGGCTCGTCCAGGCTTTCCACCACCGCGGCATCGCGGTGTTCATGGACGTGGTCTACAACCACACCGGCGAAGCGAGCTGGGTGCAGCATGGGCGCCTTGCCGACAAATGCTACAATCTGTGCGACGACATTCCCGAAATCTATCGCGGCACCGGGACCGGGTTCTTCGCCAACGCCAGCGGCACCGGCAATGATATCGATTTTTCGGGCGGCGACCGTTTCACCAAGCACCTGGTCCTCGATTCACTGGCCCTGTGGCACACTGTCTATGGCGTGGACGGGTTTCGCTTCGACCTCGCCCGCATATTGGCTGACGGTTCGACAGATGCCGCGGGCTGGGTCAGTGCCGACCCCCGCTTCGCTCGCGCACACCTCCACGCCGAACCGTGGGACCTGGAGGGGCAGTGGTGGAACTTCATGGACAGTCCGCCTTGGGGTTGGCGGAACAACCGCTGGGCCAAGTGGATCGGTAAGTACCGCGACGGCGCGCGGCTGTTCTCCAAAAGCGATCTACGCGATCCCGGTATGTTGAAACGGCTCATCGAGGGCCGCGGCGCCGTTCCCGGAACGGACGCCGCCGCTTCGAGCAAGCCGTGGCGCTCGATCAATTTTGTCGCGATCCACGACGGCTACACGTTGCGGGACTGTATGTTCTTCAATGATACCGACGGCTCGCAAAACTGCTGGGACAGCGGCGGCGACGAGGACCTCCGCCGCCGACGCGAAAAACTGCTGCTGGGCTTGCTGCTGACCTCGAACGGGGTACCACTGTTGCAGCAAGGAGACGAGTTCGGCCGCACGAAATCCGCAGCCGGGCAGGATGGGGCCAAGAATAGCTGGGACTGGGAATCCACCTCTGGCGAGGCGAGCGTGAATGCCGTCAACTGGATCGACTGGGGGCTGAAGGACGGCAATGCCGAGGGTTCTCGCAATGGTCCAAGCTACGGGCGTGAACTGTCGGAATGGGCGCGCGGCCTCATTGCATTGCGGCGACGCTGGACACAGTTTCGTCAGGCTGATTTCGTCGAATATGCCCCCGCGCCTCGCGCGACGCCCGGCGACCCGGCCAATGACGGCCGTCTCAGCTACAGTTGGGAAGGCCCCGCGGCCGGTTCTCCGAGCCAGCTCGCGGTCATTCGCTGGGGGCGGCCGGGCGAGCCCGATTTGATGGTGATCTACAACGAGAGCTGGTCGCCCTTCTCAGTCACCAACCTCGGCGACTGGTCGCCCCGGCCGTGGAAGGTGCTCGCCCGTTCCTGGCTGCCGCGCGGCAATGATTTCTGCGGAATGCCCGATTGGCGCGCCTGTCCCGATGCCGGCCCGACCTTCACGGTCGATGGGCGCGCGATGGCGATCCTCGCCAGCTCCAGAGATTAAAGCGCTCCCGATACCGCGACCCGGCGGCCGATATCGAGGCGTTGGCGCAGCCAGCGCCGGCCGGTGACCTCGACAAATCGAAAGCTCAGCGTCGCGAGTGTAAGACTGACTGCGATCAACACGGCGATGAGGGCGAGCGAGGGTACGAGCGACAGGTTTGCGAAGTCGAGACCCGGAAGCCGCCGCGCGATTTCCGTCGTGACGAACAGCACGAACCAATGCAGCAGGTAGAGCGAATAGGAGATGTCGCCCAGCCAGACCAGCGGCGGGGAATTCAGCAGCGGCGACAACCGGCCCGTGTTGCGGACGGCGGCCAATATCAACAGCGGAAAAAGCGGGATGATGGCGAGATCCGGGGCGCCGAGGTGCAGCAGCGCTGTCAGCAGCAACACTACTGCCGCCAGCGCCGCGTCGGCGGCCAGCACGGAGGCGAAGATGCCGCTCTGATAGCTACTATACAGCAGCATTCCGGCGAGAAACTCCGGCAGGCAGCGAAGGATCGCATAGGTGCCGTTCCATTGGTTCAAATAACCGCCGGTGCGGTAGGCGAGCCAACCCAGCACCAATACCAGCAAGCCGCCGAGCCCGGCCTTTGCGGCGCGGCCAGCGCGCCACAGTACCGGAAACAGCAACGGAAACAGCAGGTAGGCCAGGAACTCCAGGCTGATCGACCATGACGGATCGTTCCAGCTCAGCTCGCGCGCCCACAGGCCTTGGAGCATGACAACGTTGGCAAAGAAGCCGCCGAGCGAACGCTCACCTATCAGCGGTATCGGCTCGAACGAGCCTTTGAGCGCATAGCTCGCGGCGCATTCCACGGTCGCGGTGGCGACGAACAGCAATAGCACTGTGATGTGCAGAGGATAGATGCGCGCCACTCTGGCCTTCAGAAAATCGCGGTAGCATCGGCCGGTCACCCGGTGTGCGAAACCCCCCTTGTAGACATGCGTGATGACAAAGCCGCTCAACACAAAGAACATGTCCACCGCCAGATAGCCCTTGTACACGGCTCCCGTGTAGCGCTCGGGGTGAACCGCCGGGAAATACCAGCAGAAATGAAATATCACGACCCACAGCGCGGCGATGCCGCGCAACGGGGTGAGCGAGGCGAGCTGCTCCGGCGATCCGGAAGACCCCTCCCGCCCGCCGTCACTCTCCGCCCGCTCTCGCTCCGAGGCGACAGGTCCACCCATTTCCCAAAACCGGTTGCTGATTATTTCCCCGAAGCACAACGAGAGCGAGTGTTCGATCGAGGTTGAGCTGATGCCGCCGGCATCGCGCTCGCGGTCCGCGCCGGTGAGGCGGTTGTAGAGGAGTTCGGGCAAGGTTTCTTCGCGCGGAAAGACGGTCAGGGTAAACGGCGCCTCGGGCGGCAGGTTGGCGGCTTCTTTGGCGAGGCGCAGCGCCACCGAATAGCCGCCGAGCTCGTCGACGAGACCGTGCGTCTTGGCGTCCTCGCCGGACCATACGCGGCCTTTGGCGACCGCCTCGACCTCATCGTGGGTCATATGGCGGCCAGTCGCGACATGGTCCTTGAAGCCCTTGTAGGTCTCGTCGAGAAACGCCTCGAGCCGGCTGTGCGCACGCGCCGAGAAATCCGTCGTCGGGCTGAACATCGCCGCATTGGCGCCGATTTGCGCGCTGTCGGTCGAGACGCCGATCTTTTTCAGTAGATCGGCCACGACCACCTTTCCGGCGAGAACGCCGATCGAGCCGGTCAGGGTCGCCGGCTCGGCGACGATCTTGTCGGCTGCCGCAGCAACATAATAGCCGCCGGATCCGGCGACGTCGCTCATCGACACGATCACCGGCTTGCCGCGCTCGCGGGCAAAGACGACCTCGCGCCAGATCGACTCCGAGGCGACCGCCGAACCGCCTGGGCTGTCGATGCGGAAGAGAATGGCGCGAACCGCAGGGTCACGGACAGCGGCGCGAAACGCACGAGTCATCTCGGTCGCCGCCATCAAATTCGACCCGGTCAGCGGGTTGGCCGCGCCGCCGCTGCGCACCACGAGGCCCGAGCCGTAGATCAGCGCGATCGTCGAGCCCTCGCGATGCGGATGCCCGGCGCGATCAAGATAATTGGCAAGGCTGATCACCTCGGCGCCGGACCCGGCGCGTGCCCGGGCATGGCCGAGCACCTCGTCGCGGTAGCCGAGCCGATCGACCAGTTTTGCCTGGACTGCCTCTTGCGCAAGGAGCGGGCCGCGGTCGATCAACTCCCGCACCTCGGCATCCGTCAATTTGCGGCCCTGCGCGATCCCGTGGACGATCTGTCCCGCAACCGAGTTGAGCAGCGCCTCGACCTCTTCGCGATGCGCCGGGGTCATCTTGGTTTCGGTCAGCACGTTCATCGCGGTCTTGAATTCTTCGCGATGGTCGAACTCCGGGACGACGCCGAGAAGATCGAGGGTGCCTTTCAAGAACGGGGCATCGGCATAGAGACCGGTGAGGCCTAGGTTCCCCATCGGCTGCAGCCAGATCTCGTCGAAGGCGGTTGCCAGGTAATAGGGCCGGGTTCCGGGGCCGAACTCGCCGAAACTGTCCGCGAAAGCGAGCGCGAGCTTGCCCTTGCTGCGGAACCCGGCGATCGCGTCGCGCACTTCCTGGACCCTGGCGAGGCCCATCTCGTCATCGCCGACCCGGGCGAGCAATACCTTAACGCGGGGATCGTTGCCGGCGGCCTCGATCGCATCGAGGAAATCCCGCAGGGTCGGCTTGCCGCCGACCAGCAGCCGCATGATCGGCTCTTCGCTGGCGCCCTCCGGCAGATCCCGGGTCAGATCGACGGTCAGGAGAATGTTGCCGGGAAGCGGCGTCACCGACGGCTTCAGCCCGCCGACCAGCAGCATGACGCCGGCGACGAACAGCACGGTCGCAAAGCCGATGACCGCAAAAAAGCCTATAAAGAAACGCCGCATGCCTGGTCCGTCAGCCTTCCCCGGAAAGTCCTGTGGCTGGGCGGGTCACCGGTCCCACCGGTGATACTCGCGGTTCGGAATAATATCCAGACCGCTGGCCATTCGGTTCGACATGTTGAAAAACGCGGCCGTTTCGGCGAGGTCGAATATGTCCTCGTCGCCGAGACCCGCCCGACGCAGCCCCTCCCGGTCCTCCTCGCCGATCGCCGCCGGAGCCGTGGTCAGCTTCCACGCGAAATCGAGGATCGCGCGCCGGCGCGGGTCGAGCGGAGCCACCCGATAGTTCATGACCAGCATCTC
>VAZT01000558.1 GCA_005884825.1 Alphaproteobacteria bacterium | reverse complement strand
AACATTATCCGTCGATCTACTGGTTTTCGATGCTGAACATCCCGGATGAGAGCAACTTCTCCGGCCCGAACCGCGACGAGAACATGCCGGAGAACATCAAGAGTCACACGGCATGGTTGAATATTATCAAGACCACCGGCTGCATCGCCTGCCACGGGATCGGCACCCTCGGCACGCGCACGGTCCCCGCCGCGCTCGGCCATTTCGATAATTCGGCGGAAGCATGGGCGCGGCGCATTCAGTCGGGACAGGCAGAGAACAATATGGTCAGTACGATCAGCCGCCTCGACCCGCAGCTGGCGTTCCAATATTTCGGCGACTGGACCGATAGGATCGCCAAGGGCGAGCTGCCGTTCGCGCAACCGCCGCGGCCACAGGGCATCGAGCGGAATATCGTGCTGACCTTGTGGGACTGGAGCCGCGAGACGGCCTACATGCACGACCTCACGCCGACGGACCGGCGCAATCCGACCGTCAACGCCAACGGCAAGCTCTACGGCACGACCGAGGACAGCACCGACTACATCCCGGTGCTCGACCCGGCGCACAATTCGGCCAGCGAGATCAAGCATCCGGTGCGCGATCCGAACACGCCGACCTCGAAGACCGCACCGCTGGAGCCGTCGCCCTATTGGGGCGCGGAGCCCATATGGGACAGCCAGACTACCACGCACAACCCGATGATGGACGAGAAGGGCCGGGTCTGGTTCACCGCCAGGGTGCGCCCGCCGGCAAACCCGGATTTCTGCAAGCAGGGATCGAGCCATCCGTCGGCGCAGGTCTTCCCGCTGCAGGAGGCCAACCGCCATCTGTCAATGTATAATCCGGCGTCCGGCAAGTTCACATTGATCAGCACTTGCTTCCCGACGCATCACCTGAACTTTGCCACCGACGTCAACCAGACGCTGTGGACCAGCGCTGGCGGCGCGCAGACCCCAGTTGTCGGCTGGCTCAACCGCAAGGTGCTCGAAGAGACCGGCGACGAGCAGAAGGCGCAGGGCTGGTCGCCTTTCATCCTCGACACCAACGGCAACGGCAAGCGGGACGACTACGTCGAGCCCGACCAGCCGGTAACCCGGGACCCGATCCGACCCACACGGCCTTGACCGAAATCTATGAGCCGCCATTGCCGGGCTATGGGCCGCGCGGCGGCGACATCGACAGCAAGGGCGTGTTCTGGGCGTCGCTGGCGAGCGGGCACTTCGCGAGCTTCGACCGCAGCAAATGCAAGGTGTTGAACGGCCCGACCGCGACCGGCAAGCACTGCGCCGAGGGCTGGACCCTTTACCCCTTCCCCGGCCCGCAGTTCAAAGGCGTCAGCGATCCGGGCAGCGCCGAGTCGAGCTATTACACCTGGGTCGATCAGTTCAATACATTGGGGCTCGGTAAGGACGTGCCGATCGCCACCGGCAACCTCAACAGCGCGTTGCTGGCCCTCGTCGACGGCAAGTTCGTGACCCTGCGCGTTCCCTATGTGAATGATTATTTCACAAAGGGGATGGACGGGCGCATTGACGACGCCAATGCCGGCTGGAAGGGCCGGGCTTTGTGGACGACCTACGCCACCCGGACAATGTTCCACCTCGAAACCGGGAAAGGGACAATGCCCAAGGTCGTGCGATTCCAGTTGCGCCCGGATCCGCTCGCCAATTGAGGACAGGATCAGCTCTGGCCGGCGATGTTGCGGCGCAGCCGGTCCTGACTGGCGGCCGGCCAGACGTCCGGGATTTTGTAGAACGCCTCGAAGGCGGGCTTACCAGGCGGCAATTGCAACCAAGGCAGTTTGCTTCTGGTGAAGATGTGGACGTCGGGCTCGACCCGTTCCGGATGATCGAGGGTCCCGACCCGCACGAGCAATGTGTCGCCGGGTGCGGCGTGGTACTTGCTCCACAGGCGCGTCATGCAGTTCCCGCAGTAAAATACCTCGTGGAGCTTGCCGCTTCCCGCGGGCAATGTGAACGATTTCGGCGCGCCGTGATCGGTTTTGACGCAGTTCTTCTCGATCCACATATTGAGCACGAACGCGCTGCCGGTCATCTTCTGGCAGTCGCGGCAATGACAGGCGTGAACAATCAGCGGCGGCGCCGTCAATCGATACCGCACTGCGCCACAGACACATCCCCCTTCGAGATCCATCTCCGCCCTCCTCCGTTAGACCCTGTTGCGTCGAGCACAGAGCTGGCTGTTATCGCTGTAATTTGCACCGGGAAAACAGTCAGCGCCCGCCCGAACACCACTGAAAACCTTGATTTCCGGCAGCCCCGGCAGCCCCGGCAGCCCAATAACAGCGAAGCGGCTGGCTGTTCTCCGCTGTTAGCTGGCTGTTTCTGCCCACCGTTCTGCGAAAATGAGGCCGCGGCCCGATCAGCCCCATATACCCACCCACTACGAAACTGCCCGCTTGTCCGGCGAACCATAACGAGAGATTGGGGCTATTTTCGGGAGCGCGTCACCGGACCTGGCCCCAGGTCGGCAGAGCTCTCAAACGACCCGTAAACCCCAAAGTTGGTTCTCTCCTTCTACTTATCGTGCTCTCTTCATGATTAAAGGCTTTGGAAAGACTCCTCGGCGGCGGTCGCGGCTTTGCGGCAGCAAACAGGCACGATACCGATCGTTTTCGCCGGCGTGAGCGATCCCGTCGGCCAGGGCTTTGTTCAGAGCCTCGCGCGGCCCGGCGGAAACATCACCGGGTTTAGCGTTTCCGACGCGCCGCTGATGGGAAAATGGCTGCAATTGCTGAAGGAGCTTGCACCAGCCGTTACGCGGGTTGCCGTCATTTTCAACCCGAACACCATGCTGCTCGCCCAAATGTACACCCGTGCGATCGAGGTCGCCGCCGCGTCCGTCGGGATGACGGTGACGCTTGCTCCGGTGCACGACGATGCGGGGATCGAGCAAGCCATCGCCGCCGCGGCGCGCGAGCCGGGGAGCGGTCTGATCAGTTTGCCCGAGCCTTTTTCCAATACGCATCGCGTTGCGATCATTGCCGCGGCAGCCCGTCACGGGTCGCCCCTAATCGGCCCGCCCCCCTCCGTTAGAGCCGGCGGTTTGATGTCCTACTGGGTCGATATGGTTGAGCTGCACGCGCAGAGGGCCTCCTACATCGACCGCATCCTCAGAGGGGCCAGTCCGGCCGATCTCCCGGTTCAGCAGCCGACGAAATACTCGCTGATCATCAATCTCAAGACCGCCAAAGCGCTCGGCCTCACTGTTCCTCCGACCATGCTCGACCTCGCCGACGAGGTGATCGAATAGCGCTGGGTGACGTTGGCAGCCGCGAGCGCTAAATTCGGGTCCGGAGGTCCCATATGAGCGAAGCCGCGGTCAAACCGATGACTTTAGCGGAGTTCCTGCGCTGGGAGGACGGCACCGATACCCGCTACGAGCTGCTGGGGGGCTGTCCTGTGGCGATGGCGCCGCCGGCAATTGCACACGGGATTTTGGCGCTGCGGCTTGGCGCGCGGATTGACGCCGCGCTCCGATCTCGGTCCCCCTGTTTTGGTCAAAGCGAGGCGGGAATTGCCCGGCCAGACCGGAACGACACCTGTTACATCGCCGATCTTGCGGTCACCTGCACTCCGCCTGAGCGCGGTCAGCAGCTGCTTCAGGATCCGCTGCTGATCGTCGAAATACTGTCGCCGGGAACCGCACTGCACGATCGGCAAACCAAAGTATCGGATTACCGCCGCATACCGAGCGTGCAGGAAATACTCCTTATCGACTGCGCGAGCATTTTTGCTGAAGTGCTGCGGCGCGAGGGAGACCGGTGGATGACCGAGATCGTTCGCGGTCCGCAGGCGACACTGTTGCTCGCCTCGATCGGGCTGACCGCGGCCATGTCCGAGCTCTATGAGGGAATCGACCTGCCCGACCAAGCCGCCGCCGAACCTTGAGCTGCGCGGCGAAGGGATGTTCTTCGGGACACGACCATTGAGGCGGCGGGAGTTCATCGCCGCACTCTTCGGGGCGGCGGCGTGGCCGCTTGCCGGACAACCGCAACAGCCCGAGCGGCTACGCCGAGTCGGCGTACTGTTACTTTGGCCCGAGAACGACCCGATGGCGCGGGCAAGTGTGGCGGCCTTTGCGCAGGCATTAGAGCGTTTCGGGTGGATCGAGGGTAAGAATATCCGGATCGACTACCGCTTTGCCGCGGGCGATCCAACCCGTTTCAAGACCTATGCGGCAGAACTGGTTGGCCTAATGCCCGACGTACTCCTAGCCGGCGCCTCCCTGGCCATCGCGGCGCTGCGACAGCAGACGCGCACGATACCGATCATATTCGTGAACGTGTCCGATCCCCTCGGGCAGGGCTTTGTCGAGAGCCTGGCGCGACCCGGCGGCAACATCACGGGCTTCACCGCCTATGACGCGCCGCTCATGGGAAAATGGGTGCAATTGCTTAAGGAGATCGCGCCAAGCGTCACGCGGGTCGTTGTCATCTTCAACCCGGACACCGCGCCCTACGCCACATCG
>VAZT01000125.1 GCA_005884825.1 Alphaproteobacteria bacterium | reverse complement strand
CGATCATTAAATGGCCGAACAATGCGCGCGTGGCGTTCTGGGTCGCGCCGAATATGGAGTTCTTCGAATACCTGCCGGAGAACCGGCCGACCCAGCCGGATACTCCGTTCTATTCGCGCATGGATTACGGCAACCGCGTCGGGTTCTGGCGCATGCTCGACGTGCTGAACAAGCACAAGCTGCGCGCCTGCTGTTGCCTGAACCTCGAGATCCTCGACCACTTCCCCGAGATCAAGGACGCCATGATCGCCGCCGACTGGGACTACATGGCGCATGGCCTCTACAATAGCCGGCCGATTTACGACCTGACCGAGGAAGAGGAGCGCGTTTATTGGCAGGATTTCATCTCCCATCTCAACGAGATGACCGGCAAGCGCCTGAAAGGACGGCTCGGCGGCGGAGCGGGGTACACGGTGCGGACGGACGATTTGATGGCCGAGGCGGGCTGTCTCTACCACACGTCATGGATCATCGACGACCAGCCTTGGCCGATCAACGTCCGCGGCGGCCAGAAATTCATTTTCGTCCCCTATACCGGCCAGACCAACGACGCCGGCATGCTCGCCTGGAGCCGCGAGGCGGATTACTTCCAGCAGATGATCAAGGACCAGTTCGACACGCTCTACCGCGAGGGCGCCGAGAACGGACGCGTGATGTGCCTGTCGCTGCACCCGCACAATATCGGCCGGCCGAACGCGGCCAAGCATCTCGACGAGGCGCTGCGCTACATTCTCGGGCATGACGGCGTCTGGGCCACTACCGCCGATGACATCGCCGAGTACTATCTCGCCAACTACTACGACCAGGTAAAGTCCTGGATAACCGAACGCAAAACCCGTGTAGCGGAGTAAGGCTCACGGAACCGATGTCATGCACCTTGAACCAGGAAATTGGAGGAGACGCGATGACTGAGAAGACGGTTCGCCCTCGTTCGGTATTGCGACGCACGATGCTGGCCGGGACGGCGGGAGTGCTTGGCGGCGCCGTGCTGCGCCCGACTACTGTACGGTCGCAAACCGGCGCTGCACCTGCGGTCGCCGTGGCCGGCAGCTCTCCGCCCGGATCGCGCTACGGCGATCCGGCGTGGTGGGCGCAGCGGAAGGAGGAAATCCTCGAGCCGGCGCTCGAGATCGTCGATCCGCACCATCATCTGTGGGATCGCAAAGAGCACCGCTACCTGCTCGACCAGTTGCTCGCCGATACCGGCAGCGGTCACAACATCACGCACAGCGTCTTTGTCGAATGCGGCTCGATGTACCGCGCCGACGGGCCGGCGGAGATGAAGCCGGTCGGCGAAATCGAATTCGTCAACGGCACGGCGGCGATGAGCGCGAGCGGACAGTTCGGCAAGAGCCGGCTATGCGCCGGCATCGTCGGTCACGCCGATTTGCGCCTCGGCGACAGTGTGGCGCGCGTGCTGGAGGCGGAGATCGCCGCCGGCGACGGCCGCTTCCGCGGCATCCGCCACTCGGTGGTTTGGGACCCCAGCGAAATATTCTCGCGCGGCCGCACCAACTCGTCGCAGCACCAGATGGCCGATGCGACCTGGCGCTCCGGGTTTGCTCGGCTGGCGCCGCTGGACCTGACCTTCGAGGCTTGGCTGTACCACCCGCAGCTTATCGAGCTGGCGGATCTGGCGCGCGCCTTCCCTCAGACGACGATCATCCTGAACCATGTCGGCGGACCGCTCGGCATCGGCCCGTACGCGGACAAGAAAGAGGAAACCTTCGCGGTGTGGAAGGCCGGCATCGCCGAGCTCGGCAAGTGCCAGAACGTCGTCGTCAAGCTCGGCGGGCTCGGCATGCTGTTCGGCATGTTCGATTTCCACACGCGCGAGACGCCGCCCTCGTCGGAAGAGTTGGCGCGCGCCTACAAGCCCTACATCGAGACTTGCATAGCGGCGTTCGGCCCCGACCGCGGCATGTTCGAGAGCAACTTCCCGCCGGACGGCGTCAGTTCGAGCTACGCCGTACTGTGGAACGCCTTCAAACGCCTGGCCGCCGGCTACTCGGCCGACGAAAAGGCGAAGCTGTTCAGCGGCACGGCAAAGCGCGTCTATCGTCTCAGCTAACCCTGGCGTCTCAGCTAACCCTGGCAGTCGCGATTGCCATGAAGCGGAAGGAACACACCAATGTTGATCGTCGACGCACAGATCCATCTCTGGGAAAAGGGAACGCCGTCCGCGCATCATCGCCAGGAGCCCTATTCGGCCGAGCAGGCGATCGCCGGCATGAATGAGGCCGGCGTCGGCCGGGCATTGATCCACCCGGTGCTGTGGGACCCGGACTCGAACGAGCTGGCGCTCGCAGCGGTGCGCAAATACCCCGACCGCTTCGCGATCATGGGTTGGTTCTATCTCGACGACCCCAACGGCCGCGACGTCGTCGCGCACTGGAAGGAGCGGCCGGGCATGCTCGGCCTGCGTTTCTACACCAACGAGCGGCACCCGCAATCCTGGTTCACCGACGGCACCCTCGACTGGCTGTGGCCCGCCGCCGAACGCGCCCAAGTGCCGGTGTCACTCGGCGCGGCGATGTTTTTGCCGACCGTAGGCCAAATCGCTGAGCGCCACCCCGGCCTGAAGCTGATCGTCGATCACATGGGGGTGCCGCGCGCCAGCAAGGGCGAGGCGGCCTATCGTTTCCAGCCGGAATTGCTGGCTTTGGCCAAATACCCGAACGTGGCGGTGAAGGCGACCGGACAGGCCGGCTACGCCGAGGACGAATACCCGTTCCGCAGCCTGCATCCGCACCTGCGTCGCTGCTTCGACGCGTTTGGTCCCGAGCGCATGTTCTGGGGCACCGACATCACCCGGATGCCGTGCTCCTGGCGGCAGTGCGTGAGTTTGTTCACCGAGGAATTGCCGTGGCTGAAGGGCCGCGACCTCGATCTCGTCATGGGCGAGGCCCTGTGTCACTGGATCGGCTGGCCGCTCCCGGCCGGCGGCAAACGGTGATGTAAGTTAGCTGCCGGGGCGGGCCGCAAGCAACGGGCGCATCATGCGCACGGAGAAGGAGAAGATGCTTGCCGGGGAGCTGTACGACGCCAGCGCGCCCGAAATACAAGCAGAGTTGGCCGCGGCCCACAGGTGGCTTGCGCGCTACAATGCTGCACTCGACATGGCCCCCTCCGAGCGGCGCAAACTACTCGTCGAAAGCTTCGCCGCTGTCGGAGACGGCGCCGTTGTCCGGCCGCCATTCCATTGCGACTACGGCTTCAACATTCGCCTCGGTGCTGGCGTGTTTCTGAACTTCAACTGCGTGATCCTCGATGTCGTGGAGGTCACCATCGGTGACCGCACGCAGATCGGGCCGGGGGTGCAGATCCTTGCGGCCGACCATCCGCGCGACGCGGCGGGGCGAGCCTCCGGCCTGGAGTTTGGCCGGCCGGTCCGCATCGGGCGCAACGTTTGGATCGGAGCGGGAGCGATCATCCTGCCGGGCGTTTCCATTGGCGATGATGCGCTGATCGGCGCCGGCAGCGTGGTCACCCGTGATGTGCCTGCCGGGGCTACTGCCTTCGGCAATCCCGCACGCGTGCAGACCGCGACAGCCTCCTAAACGCAAATACCGTTCGAAGTCCGGGACGGCCGTCTCGCGATATCGGCCACGTTTAGCCGTCCACCAGCGGGATTACGTCAGTGGCGAACCATTGCAGACGCTCGACGCTCTCCGCAATCGACTGGCCGCGGCAATCGAAGACCAACTCGTGCACGCCGATCGCCGCGAAAGTGCGAATGTCGCCGGCAATCTGTTCCGGCTCGCCGGAGAAGGGGCGGCGGGATCCGTCAGGCGACGGGATGCCGGTGTCATAAAGTGGCGCCTTGTAGGAGATCGTCAGTGCCGAGAAATCGCGCCCCTCGGCCTCGGTCAGCCGCTTCAAGGTGTCGAGATGCGCGCGCATCTCTTGCGGCGGCAGCGGCGAGGCGGCGATGGCGCCTACCGGGTGCCAGCCGTCGCCATGCCGCGCTGTGCGCCGCAGCGCGGCCCGGGAATGCCCGCCGACCCAGATTGGCGGGTGCGGCTTCTGCAGCGGGAAGGGTTCGCAGCGGATATCGGAGTATCGGTAGAAGCCGCCATTGAAGCTGGCGGGCGACTGCGACCAGAGCTGCTTGAAGATCGCGATCCACTCATCGGTCACCGCGCCGCGCGCACTGAAGGCGGGGCTGTTCAGCGCCTCGAATTCCTCCTTCAGCCAGCCGGCGCCGACGCCTAGGGTGAGCCGGCCGCCGGACAACACATCGAGCGACGCCGCCATTTTCGCGGTCAGCACCGGATTGCGGTAGGGCAGTACCAGTACGGAGGTGACGAGCCGCAGCCGCTCCGTTGCGCCGGCCGCCACCCCGAGGATCGAGAACGTCTCCAGCGCATCGCCGACGCTCGGGTGCTTGCCGTCCAATGTGTACGGGTAGGTGGATTGGCTCTCGACCGGCAAGACGATGTGGTCCGCGACCATCGCCGAGTGGAAGCCCAGCCGCTCGCCTTCGCGTGCCAGAGCGAGAATGCCGTCGCGCGTCGCGGTCGGGCCGCGGGTGGGCAGATAGAAGCCGTAGCGCATCAGTGCACCGCCGCCAACCCGGCAACCGGAAGCCTCGAAGAGCCTCGACGCCGCGTGCTCAACATCCGGCGCGCATTGTCCAGGCGGCCCGCGCCGATATAGGCCCTCAACAGCGTGAACTCCACCAGGTCGAGCTGTGCGCGGCTGCCGCCGATGCGTTCGAGTTCGCCGGTGATCGGTTTGAGCGCGTCGATCGCGGCGCAGAAATCTTGCCGCTCGAAAGCGGCAAAAGCGTGCGACACCGCCGGGACGAGGGGGCCGGACGGATAGCGGCCCCGGCGCGCGAGCTCGTCGATCTGGTGCCTACGCGTCTCCAGCCCCGCCTCATTGCCAGCAACCACTTGCGCGAGCGCGATGTGCATGTCGGAAAAGGCAACGCCGGCGCGCGGAAACGCGCTGTTCGCGAACTCTTGCACTGTGCGCCATGCGTTGGCGTCGCGGGGATGCCCGGCGAGTTCCCAGCGCCACAAAAATGAGACCGGATCGGTCACCTTCCCGCGCGGCGGCCCACTGTGCGCATCGGGTGAGAAGGCTTCCCTGAGAAGCCGGTACGCCGCTTCTGCATCGCCGATCTCGAGGTGGCCGAGCGCGAGATGCCAATTCAGGTGGCTATACAACGAGCCGTCACGCCGATAGGTGGGAAGCCAAGACGCCAGAAAGGCGCGGGCCGTGTTTGCATCGCCCTCCTCATAGCACAGGTGCGCCAGGGCATGCGCTGCCCAGGGGTTCTTGGGGCTTTGAGCGAGGGATCGTTCGATCTTCGGGCGGGCGGCATCTCGCTGTCCATTCTCCGACAACGCCATGCCGTGATGGGCCATGAACCACCAATCGTCGCCGTAGCTCGGGGCAAGCCTGTCGAGCAGCTCCAGCAGCGCGCGCTTCTGCCCGGCCCGGCCGGAACCGCCGATCAGGCCGTTGGTGAACGCGGTGGTGCCGAGTACCAGGGCGTCGCGCGGCCAGGCGTTCAGGTGCGCCGGCAATACGGAAAGTGCGGCTTCGGCGTCGCCCGCCGAGAGCAAGTCGAAGAATGCGATATGGCTGACTTCCCGCGCGGACAGACCGGCGGCCAGGGAATTGGCCGCCGCCATAGACGCGCGTGCCGCCACTGCGTCCCCGCTCTCCAACAGCGCGTGCGCTCTGGCGGCATGGGCGAGGGCGAAGCCGGGATCCGCGGCGATGGCACGATCGAACGCCGCGATCGCGCCGGGGTACATGGTCAGCTTTGCCTCACAGCCCTCTACGTAGGCATCCCGCGCGGCGGGTGAGGCGGTGGACAAACGAAGTCCGTATCGGTCCGTCAACATGATGGATCCTCATCGCGGCATTCGGCGTGAACGATGCGATCGGCCTTGGCCCCGTAGCCGTGATCGGTAATCTCAGCCCCAGCTACGGCGCAGTGTCATTCTGCGGCATCCTTGTGCTCAGTACCGAACACGTTGTAGGTCCGCTGCTGGTAACGGATCATGTAGTCGGTGTAGTAGCTTGTGGGGTATTTCGGTGGGTTGTCCGGCCCGACGCAGGTCGGCACGGCGGCCACCGGCCAGTCGATATTGCCGTCGCAGAAAAAGGCGAGGGCGTACCGCTCGCCGCCCGAGCGGTTGACCGCGCGGTGCGGCGTGGCCAGGAAATAGTCATTGGTCCAGCGCTGCAATAACTGACCGCCGTTCACGACATAGGCATCGGGAATGGCGGGTGCGTCGATCCATTTGCCGCTTTGTGTGCGGATCGAGAGACCCGGCACCTCGTTGGGCGCCAACAGCGTGAGAAAACTGGTATCCGTGTGCGGAGCGATGCCGAACTCGTCGTCCAGTGCGTCGGCCTGTGGTGGATAATGCGTCATCCGCAACTTGTACTGCGGCTCGTCAAAGGGCTGGTCGAAATACTCCACCGGCAGGTCCAGCGCACGGGCGTAGAGGCGTACGAGCTTTTGCACCAGCCGCTCTAGCGTGTCGCAATAGCCGACGATGACCTCCCGGAAGCCAGGCAGATCGGACGGCCAGCGGTTGGCGCTGCGGAACCGCCGGTCGGCGAGCACGTCCGGGTGGTCGCTCGGCAGGTCTCGCGCGACAAACAGTGCCTCGTTGAGATTTGGCTTGGTGACGGTCTCGACGCTCGAAGTGCGCAGGGTATCGCCCTTCATTGGAAGGTAGCCGACGTTATGCTTGTCCAGCTTGATTTCCAGCTTCTTTTCGAGCGGCTGAGCGTGGAAACGCGCAACTTGGCGAAAGACGTCGCGTATCTGCGCCAAGGGCACGCCGTGATTGACGATGAAATAGAAGCCGATCTCGGTCAGCGCAAACCGAAGCTCTCGGGCGGTGCGCTCAATCGCGCCGGGAGTGTCGGCCAAATAGGGCCCGAGATCGACAACCGGAATGATTTCGGGGTCGGCCATCCGACGCTCCCTACTCCGCCGCAGCGGCCGTTTTCCTCGACTCCGGATTGAGTTCTCGCAGTCGCGGCATCACTTCCTTTGCAAAGAGGGTAATGTTCGCGACGGTGTCTTTGTGGTCCAGGAAACCGCCTTGGCCAAACATCAGCAAATGGCCGAAGCCGCCGACGCTGTCGCTGAGCGCCTTGATCTGCTCGTACACCTCATCCGGTGTGCCGGCAAAGCAGGTGCCGCTCTCGATCAACTGCTCGATTGACGCGGTGGTCTGCTCGACCGGATTGCCCTGCCGATCTCGGACGAAGCCGCCGCGCTTGCCGCCCGCTTTGAGCATCGCGACGTTGGCGGAAAGCGAGTTGTAGCCGGGCGGGTTAGTGAACGCCTCGGCGACGACCGGCGAGGTGCGGACATAGTCGGCGGCAAGGTTGGCGCGGCGCAGGCCCTCTTCGCGAGTGGCCCCCACTCCGACCACCGCCGCATAAGCGAAACGGTCGGGGCCCGCCGTCCAGCCGAGCTCCTGTGCTCGCTTGCGATAGGCCTCGAACATCGGGCCGGCGGCCGACAGCGAAAGCAAGGTCCCAACGACGTGGCCGTGCTCGGCTGCCATCCGGCCGGTCTCGGTACTCAACCCCGTCATCCACACCGGTGGCGTCGGTTGCTGGTAGGGGCGCGGCCAGATGTTGACGTTGCGGTAGTGGAAGAACTCGCCCTCCCAATTGAACGGACCATCCGTCGTCGACATCGCTTTGAGGATCAGATCGTGCGCCTCCCAATAGCGGCGCATCAGATTGGCCGGATTGCTGTTGGCCGGTGCGATCTCGTAAGGGGCGCCCTTGACTAGTCCCATTTCCAGCCGACCGCCCGAGAGCACGTCGAGCCAGGCCATCTCCTCGGCTACGCGTACCGGATCCGGCCGGTTTGCGATCGGCGTCCCGAGCGACAGCAGCCGCGATCGCTTGGTCTCGCGGGCTATGATTGCAAGTGCCATCGGCACCGAAACGGTAAGGCATGTCGACGTGCTGTGGTGCTCGTTGACCATAATGTCGAGGCCGACCTCGTCACACAGCGCGAACTCGTCGAGATAGCGGTTGAGAAGGCCGTGGCCGACTTTGGGATCGAAGTTGCGGTTTGGCAGAACCACCCTCAACGACCCGCCCTTCAACCCCTGTTCCCAAGCGGGATGATAGGCCATCTCCGAGAAGTACCAGACGCGCATGGGTCTCTCCTTCCAGTGTGCCGTCTCAGACCCGGATTATCATCGCAGGCACCTGAGAGATGTCCAAGCGGCTTCGTCCCGTCCGCCGAACAGGGTGGCTCAGCTCCTCGTCACGTCTCGTAATGCGGCCTGCAGGGCCGTATCGAGTGCACTGAGAAACCGTGACCTGTCCCTCTTCGTCAACGGGGCCGGTCCGCCTGTGTTCTGTCCCAACTCCCGCAGGTGCCGAGCAATTTCACGACCGGCAAGCGCGTTTCCGATATTCGCATCTGTCCACTGTTTTCCGGTCGGGGAGACGACGCGCGCTCCTTTTTTGAGGCAGCGCGAGGCCAGCGGGATATCGGAAGTGACGCATACGTCCATGGCGCCGACGCGCTCGGCAATCCAGTCGTCGGCGGCATCTGCAGTGTCGCCGACGAGAACCATGCGGATGCTCGACATCCCAGGCGGCCGGATCGGCCGGGAGCCGTTCGAGACGACGAAAACTTTGACCTTGAGACGCGCCGCCACGCGGTAGATCTCCTCGCGCACCGGGCACGCGTCACCATCGACGTAAATGTCAGTCAACTTCCGGCCTGCTTCCCTGCTCAGCGAAAGATTTAGCCAGACCGTTTGAGACCCCGACGATCTCTGGCCAGGATACCGCTATTCGTGATGCCCAAATCGTAACTTGACAACGCCGCGGTGTCAAAGTTGCTGTGGTCAATGGCAGGGTAAATCGCGGCGACCATGGCAATTTACCCGATGAGCCATATTGTCATTGGCACGGGTCGATTGCCAAGCTGGCGCGCTTTGTGGCGGCTTACACACAGTGGGCATAATTGGCCAATTTCGATGCGGATCGCGACTTACAACGTCAACGGCATCAACGGACGGCTCGCCAATCTGCTCGGGTGGCTGGGAGAGGCGGCGCCGGACATCGTCTGTGTTCAGGAGCTGAAGGCGCCCGATGACAAATTCCCGGGTGCCGCAGTCCGCGCTGCCGGCTACGGCGCGGTCTGGCACGGGCAGAAAAGCTGGAATGGCGTTGCAATCCTCGCGCGGGGCGCCGAGCCTACCGAGACCCGCCGCGGTTTACCCGGCGATCCCGACGATACGCACAGTCGGTATGTCGAAGCAGCGGTCGGCGGCACGATCGTCGGGTGTCTGTATTTGCCGAACGGCAATCCCGCGCCGGGCCCGAAGTTCGATTACAAGCTGCGCTGGTTTGAACGGCTGACCGAACACGCCAAAACTCTTTTGGACAGCGGCGCTCCGGTTGTTTTGGCCGGCGACTTCAATGTCATGCCGACCGATCTGGATGTCTATGCACCGGAGCGCTGGGTCGATGACGCCCTGTTTCGGCCGGAGGTGCGCGAGGCCTATCGCCGGCTTATCGAGCAGGGCTGGACCGACGCGCTGCGAACTCTTCACCCGAATGAGCGGATCTACACATTCTGGAAATATTTTCGGAACGCCTTTGGCCGCGACGCCGGGCTGCGCATCGATCATCTGCTGCTGAGCCCGTCCATTGCCGGCCGCCTGGTCGCGGCCGAGGTCGATCGCGATGTGCGAAGCCGCCAACGGGCAAGCGATCACGCGCCCGTCTGGATCGAACTTGCCGAAGCAAACGCCGCATCACCGCGGCAGGCGCAACGCCCGAGGACGGCTTGACACCCACCGGAGGACGTGGGGTAGTGAGACGTCGTGATGTCTTGGCGCGCCAAATCGTGATCCGCCAGGGCCGAAGTCCGCTGCAAAGCGAGTTCAGCATCGAAGGAGTTCAACCATGCCGCTCGATGTCGCCGTAGCCCCCAAAACCGTCATCTCGACGCTCCATTACCTGAAGCGCGGCACCGAAAAGCCGGCGAGCTATCGTATCGAGCCGCCGCCCGGCGTGCCGCGCTGGAATGGCATCGACGACCCGCACGAGGTCACGATCGAGGACGTGCGCGGCCGTGAAGCGGAATTCACGCTCGACCGCAACGGCTTCGCCCTGGTCAACGCGCCGACCGCGGTCTCCGACTTCTATTCGCCCGAGGAGATCACGCGCGTCTACTACCCGGAGGTCGAGCGCCTGGTGCGCGACAAACTGGGGGCCAGCCGCGTCTTCGTCTTCGACCACAACGTGCGCAACGCCACGCGGGAAGGCTTGGCCCAGCCGTCGCGGCAGGTGCACAACGATCATACGGTGAACTCGGCGCCACGCCGGGTGCGCGACCATCTCGGCGCCGACGCAGAAGAGCTCTTGAAGCACCGGTTCGGCATCGTCAATGTGTGGCGCCCGATCCGAGGGCCGGTGCAGGATTCGCCGCTGGCCCTGTGCGACGCGCGCAGCTTCACCGACGACGATTTGATCGCCAGCGACCTCGTCTACGCTCATGTGCGCGGCGAGACCTCTCGGGTCGCGTACAATCCGGCGCACCGCTGGTACTATTTCTCGGACATGCAGCCCGACGAGGTTTTGTTCATCCGGGTGCACGACAGCGCCAATGACGGCCGCGCCCGGCTGTCGTTTCATACCTCTTTCGATAACCCGCTCACCCCCGCCGCGCCGCCGCGGGAAAGCATCGAGGTGCGCACCTTGGTATTTTTTCCGCCGGCTGCCTGACTGCATTCTGTTAACGGGCCGCCTTGCTCCGCATAGAATAAAGGCATGCGTGACGGGGCTGTTCTCATCGTTTCCCACCTGGCCTGCATTTCCAACAGGCGGGGTGCGGGACTGCGGTCACGCTGCTAGAAAGGTGTTTCGCGCATCCCAGACGTCGCCGGAAACGGGCGAGCCCGTTCCTTGTGTCCGTGGTTCGTCCATCGGGATCGGGATGGAGCGAGAGTTGGCACAGAACGTCTATGACACGCCGGAGTTCTTTGAGCGATACAGCCGGTTGAACCGGTCGGTCCACGGCCTTGACGCCGCACCTGAATGGCCCGCAATCCGCGTACTGCTGCCGGATCTGGGTGGCAGGCGTATCGTCGATCTCGGGTGCGGCTTCGGGTGGTTTGCCCGATGGGCCGCGACGCAGGGCGCGGCTCATGTCCTCGGCATTGATCTCTCGGAGAAGATGCTATCCCGTGCAAGAGCGGAGACCGCCGATCCTGCAGTGCAATACGTCAAGGCGGATTTGGAGAGCCTGGAACTGCCCGAAGGGGCTTTCGACCTGGCCTACAGTTCCCTTGCCTTTCACTACATCGAGGACTTTGGCAGGCTAGTCCGCACAGTGTTCCGCGCGCTTGTTCCCGGCGCAAATCTCGTCTTCACCATCGAGCACCCGATCTACACGGCGCCGACAGCTCCCGGATGGCTGGTGAGGGAGGATGGCCGCAAGACTTGGCCTATCGACCGTTACGCGGTTGAGGGCGCACGCATAACGGATTGGCTTGCCAAGGGAGTGGTGAAGCAGCACCGGACTCTGGGCACGACGTTGAACACCTTGATCGGCGCCGGCTTCGCCATCCGACATGTCCAGGAGTGGCACCCAACACCCGAGCAAGTTGCGGCTCAGCCCGCCTTGGCGGAGGAACTAGAGAGGCCCATGATGTTGCTGGTAGCGGCTCAGAGGTGAGACCAACGCTGGCTTGCCGATTGCAACCGAGTCGGAAGCCAGCCTGTGTCGGGGACCTCTCGGGAGCCCGGTCTGGGTCGACCCCGGCCGATCTCTCCTGAACGGCGAAATGGCCCTTGTTACGTACCAGCTGCTTCTTCGGCGCGCGCTCGCTGGCAGCGTCACTGCGCTTACTTCTCCACCAGTGACCAAACGCCATTCCACTCGACAGATGGGGCGGTGGCGCGGAACTGGGCGATGCGTTCGAGGAACAGCTTGCTCGGCGCGTCGCATGGGACAATGGCGAGGCAATCCTCGAACCCGGCAAGCGCCTTCTCCCAATCCTTGCGCCTATAGGCGTCGAGCGCCTCGACATAGGCGTCCCGCAACGCCAATCGCTCGCGCGCAACCTCGCCTTTTTGGCCGAGCAGCTCGAAAATGCGCTGCGGCTCGGTCTTGCCGACAACCAGCACCGAGTCGATCTCCCGCGTTTCCACCGCATCGGCAGCGAGATGGTTGGTCGCCTCGCTGATCAGCACACGCGCGCCGTAGGTCTTGTTGGCGCCTTCGAGACGCGACGCCAAATTCACCGTGTCGCCGATAACCGTATAGTTGCGGGTCTGCTCTGAGCCGATGCTGCCCACCACGACATCGCCGGTGGCGATGCCGATGCGTATGTCGATCTCGGGGAAGCCGCGTTTGAAGCCGATGAGATCTGGCAGCTCGGCACGAAATGCCGCAAAGCCGGCAACCTGATCGAGCGCAGCGAGGCAGGCGAGACGGGCCTGTTCGTCGGCGCCTGTGAAGGGCGGACCCCAGAAAGCCATGATGGCATCACCGATGTATTTGTCGATGATCCCGCTATGGCGCCGGACCGGCTCCGACATCACCGTCATGTAGCGGTTCAGGACGGCGACCAGTGCGGCTGGCGTCATGCCTTCGCTGAAAGTGGTGAAACCCTTCATATCGCAGAACAAGATCGTCATCTCGCGGCGCGAGCCCTTGGCATCGGTCAGCTCGGGCCGGTCGATCAGCCCGGCGACAATGCGGGGATCGACATATTTACCGAACGTCTCGCGGATCTGCGCTTTGATGCGCAGCTCGCCGACCATGCTGTTGAACGACTGCGTCAGCCGGCCAATTTCGTCGCGCGACGTAATCGGCACGACGGTGTCGAGCGCGCCACCCTCAACTGCCGCGGTACCCGCGAGCAGGCGCCGGACCGGACGCACCAGGCCAAGAGTGACGGCGGCGGCGACGGTGATGCCGAGCAAAGCGGCAATCGCCAACAACGCCAAGCCAATTTGGACAACGTGCCGCTGGTAGGCGCGGGTCCCGACGATGGCGGCACCGGCGAGCCGGCGCATCTCGCTTCGTGCGGCGTCGATCTTCCGGTCGAAATCATCTCGCAACTCGTCCAGCTCGGCGAGCAGTCCGCTGACCTGGGCCTTGCCACCGAGCTCGGCGGCGGCCAGCAGTTTGGCAAGTACGGACTCGTAACGGCGCCTTTCTTCTTGCAGCGCTTCGATCCTGACGTCGAGCCGCGCCAGAGCGATGTTGTCGTCAAAATCGAGAGGATCCGCGATCTGTTCGTTGATGTGCTCGCGCGCAGCGGCGATCTCTTCATCACTCGCTTTGCCGGCGTTCGCGATCCGCTGCCGCAGGTCGTCAACTTTCGCGGTATTGTCCGATGGTTCGGCAGTGGCCAGGAGCAGCCGCCGAATATAGGCCGACTCTTCGACAGAACGGATATTGGCCTGAGCGAGCGCGACGTAGGCGGGAAAATAGTTGTGGTCGATGATGACGAGTTGATCATCAACAGTGCGCGTCATGCGCATGCTCAAGAGAGCGACAACGCCCATTAGGATCAGCAGCCCGACGGCGATGCCGAATATCTTGATACCAATGGTAATGCGCATGGCGGGATTATCCAATCGGCCACAACCCGGCCCGGGTTTTCATGCCGGACGGCGTCAAAGCCCAAACTATATCGGCGCGGCATACCGTGCCAACATGAGCTGTGCGCCTTGATTGAGCGCGGTCCGGCTGATTGGCGCGGCCGAAACAGCGATGCAGTCGGCCGCAGTCGACGGAGAAAGAGGAGCCAACTGCTCCGCAGCAAATCAGAGGACCGGATCGCCGGAGCTGTTCGGCGTTTTCGCATTCTGCGCGCTCAGGCACCTCCATTATGAAGCGCAGGACCCGGCAGCTCGCCTTGATAACCAGGGGAATTGGGGGACGGCGAGAAACCCGGCACTCGGTAGCCCCTCGCATACATGCACTGAGCGTACATCGTGTCGTATGGCAACCCTCTTTGCGCGGCGGCGTACTGCCGGCAGATCGCCTCAGTTTGGGCTGCACGATCGTAACCGACGCCGGGGCCGGTCTGCGGGCTGGCGGCGGTGCCCGCCATAAACCAAAGCAATGCCACCGCCCGCCTGGCCCACCAAGAAGCTCGGCTACAGCAGCAATTCCGACAGGCGGCGGATGATGCGGTCGGGCCGGATTGGGGAGCTGCGGGGTAGCCCGACGCCGTAACCGTCGTGCCAGATCGCGTAAATACCGAGCCGTTGGGGTGCCACGATTTCCCATTCAAGATTGTCGCCGACCATCCAGGTCTCGTGCGGGCCGACTCCGAGAACTTCCATCGCATGAGTATAGGCTCGCTCCTCCGGCTTGCCGAAGCCGTGCTCGCCCTCGATCTGGATGTGGTCGAAACGGTGTTCGAGGGCGAAACGCACGACCTTGGCACGCTGGGGCTCGGCCGCCCCGTTCGTGATCAGCGCCAACTTGATGCCCAATTGCTTCAGCCGGTCGAGGGTCTCGTGCGCGTCGGGGAACAGCGACAATTCCTCGTCATGTAGGGCGTTATAGGCGTCGGCCAACGCGTCACCGATCGCCTCGGGCGGCACCGGATGGCCCGCCGCCTTGAGCGCGGCAAAGGCGGTCGCGACGATCCGGCGGCGCGCGGCACCGGTGCGGTGGCGCCAATGTTTGTGCCGCGCCGGATCGGCCCATAGTTCGGTCGAGGCCGCCTCGATCGCCGCCGCAATGACCGTCGCCTCGATCGGCCCGAGATGGTCGGCGAAAGAGGCTATGGTACGTTGCCACTGTGACTGCGCCGGCCCAAACGCGACGAGGATCGTGTCGTCGAGATCGAACAGGATCGCGCGCGGCAGTTTCATCGCATCATGTCTCAGCCGCATCCGCAGAACACTACTCGGAATTCCGGTAGTAGGCCGCTATTGGGTGAACGGGCAGCGATCCTCTCGTCATTTCGTCCGAAGCTTGCCGAGGTGGCGATTGCGACTTAGCGCGATTTGCCGTTGCCGGGCACCTCAAAGAGGCGATCCTCGTCTCCCAAACTCCGGGATTTCCGGGAATCGCGTGGGCTCCCGATATGGGTTACTGGGCAATATGTCAGCCATAGCCGGTGACCGCGAGGATACGCTCGTCAACCCGTTGAGCTATGGTTTCGTTCACCATTGTTTACCGAGATTTACAGCGCTTAATTAGCTCTGGATCGCACGGCACCCTAGTTTTGTTGTGCTTCGAGAGCCCGTTGCGAGGGTGCATGAAAGATCTGAAAGCCGATTGGCGGAGATGGACCCGAGCGGAGAGAATCATAGCCGTGTTTATCGCTTCAGGGACGACCGCCCTGCTTCCAGCGCTGTTCTGCTCGGCCATACGTAATCGGCTCGCCGCCCATGGGGATTGCTGAACATGAATGTCGTTTTCGGACCAGTTCTGAGTGGTGCTGACGGGTATGCATTCGATATGTGGACCGCGGGCAAGGGGTTGACCCGCAGCTATCCTTATCATCGGGTTGAACACGCATATTACGCGCGAAATGCCGAGATCAAGGCATCTGGTAAGGGTCCCGCCCCGGCCGCGATCGTCTGCCAGACTCTTGACGACTTCATCGTGAAACTCACCGGGGATGGCTATCCCATCGATAACGCCTATCTCGCTGCCAGTAATCTATGGTTGCAGCGCCAATTGCACAACCCGGTCCGGCTCGGCAATCGGCCGTTCGTTGTTGGCCGGCGTCCGGTTGCAGGCGAGGGGCTGCCGCCGAGGCAGCCTGATCTCATGCTCGATGACACCGGGCCATTCAGGCTATCGCGGAACCACTTCATGATCGAGCAGTGCCAGGAAGGTTACCTTGTGCGAGACCTCCGCAGCACCCTTGGAACTATGGTGAATGGTCAGCCCATCGGCGGCAAGTTCTGCACTGATGATGCCCTGCTGCGAGCTGGAGAGAATGAAGTGATTGCCGGGGGCGCGGAGTCACCGTTTGTCTTTTCTGTGTGCATACCTGGACCGCTAGCGTTGCCCCGATTGTCGTAATACACGAGGCGCTGGATCGGACCCTCGGTCTCCCCGAGGATCTCGCCGCGCCTAAATTTTATCGCAGTGTGGTTCGCGCGGCGCGCTGGTCGCCTCTCTCGAAAAGTCGCCGCGTCTGTGAATACACGCCCCTAGGCTGACCGGCCCAGATCAGCCTGAGCGGCTGACGGGCGACCCTTGAGGTCTTTGGTAAATGTCTGTTGGCGAGCGTCGCCGAACAGGATCATTGTTTCCTCGCCACCCGTTGACTTGATGCGTTGCAACGGGAGGGTTGGTTATGCCACGAGCGAGCTGGCGAGGTTTCCTGCGCCTTTCTCTGGTGTCGTGCCCGATCTACCTGTCGCCGGCGACGACCCGCACGAAATCCGTCCGCTTGCACCAGGTGTGGCGACCGGCGTCGGTCGATGAGGGCGAGGACGGCTTGCCGGATCGAGGCCGCGGACAGGATACTGGTAATACATCCGGGGCGACGATGGTGGCACGCGATGCCGACGAGGATGTAGCGGATCAGAGCAGCGCAGCCACCCGAATCACGCTCCGCCCGCATGACCCCAGAACCGGCGAGGAGATCGAGAAAAGGGAGATCGTCAAAGGATACGAATATAATCGCGGCCAATTCGTCACGTTTACCACCGAGGAGCTGAAGGCCCTCGATGTCGAAAGCTCGAAGGTGATCGATCTGGAGAAATTCCTGACGCGCAACGACATCGATCCCGTTTATTTCGACAGCCCGTACTATGTCTACCCCGACGGCCCGATCGCGGTGGAAACGCTCCGGGTGATCGGTGCGGCAATGGCCGAAGCGGGGGTTGCCGGGCTCGGACGGCTCACTCTGAGCCGACGTGAGCGGATGGTGATGATCGAACCGCGCGGGACCGGAATGGCGCTGTTCACGCTCCGAGCTGCCGCCGAAGTTAGGGCATCACAATTTGACAGCGCCAACGGCGACCTCGATGCCGAGATGGTGGCCATAGCCGGCGCGATCATCAGACAGCGGACAGGGAAATTCGACCCGGGAACGTTCCGCGACGGCTATCAAGAGGCGCTGCAGCAGCTGATCGAGGCCAAAATGCAAGGGCTTGCCGTCAAGCCGGGGGCGGTTTCGACACCGTCGCCCGTAATCGATTTGATGGCCGCTTTGAAGCGCAGCCTCGCGGAGGAAGCTCCGACCCAGAAACGGTCTGCTGCGAGCCGACAGAAACCGAACAGGGCGGCGCCTGATCGGCGACAGGCGGCATTGTTGTTACCGCTCTCCGGGAGGTCGAAAAGGAACGGAGAGCGATCGGCCGGGCCGGCTACGATCGGTACCAGACGACGCAGGAAGGCTTGATCGTGTGTCGCGGGGCCATTATGCAAGATCGAACTTTCTGATCGCCCTTCGCAACCCACTTGCACGGTTTCTCGTCCTGTATGGCGCGCTTTATGCCGCCTTCGGCGTTCAGTCGCCTTATCTGCCGAGCCTTCTTGACAGCCGCGGCCTGCCCTCGGAGGCGATCGCGTTGGTGCTGGCTGCCGGCACTTGCAATCCGCTTGGCGGCCGGGCCGGCGGCTGGCCGCTTAGCCGACAGGCTCGATGCCCCGAAGGCGGTCCTCATCATTTGCTCGGCCGCCGCCGGATTGATCGCCCTGGGGTATCTGCCGGCGCGGGGCTTATGGCCGCTGTTGATCGTCGGCGTGATCCATTCGGCAGCATTGGCTCCGCTTGCGCCGCTCAGCGATACGCTGGCTCTCGGCAGCGCAGTTCCTGCCCGACTGAACGCTCCGTCCGCGCACGGCTTCTACTACGGCTGGTTGCGTGGTGCTGGCTCCGCTGCCTTCATTATCGGAACGGTGCTGTCCGGTCAGGCGATCGGGCGATTTGGTATCATCACGGTGATCTGGCTGAATGCCGGACTTCTCGCCGCGGCGGCCTTTGCCGCTCGAAATGTGCCAGTTTTGCTGCCGACGCCGGATGCTGCCCGGCCCGCGATGGACAAAACGATGGCTCCGGGGCTCGGAGCGCTGCTGCGGCTGCCGCTCTATCGCCGCATCGTTCTCGTCGCCGCATTGATCCTCGGTAGCCACGCGATGCACGACAGCTTTGCCGTGATCCGCTGGGGTGCGTCCGGGATCGCGCCGGGCCCCGCCGGACTACTGTGGTCACTGTCGGTCGCCGCCGAGGTTATCGTGTTCTTCTTCGTTGGCCGCCCGTTGCTCGATCGTCTCGGCCCGGCGGGGGCCGCGATGCTCGCCGCCGCTGCCGGAATCGTGCGCTGGGCGACCATGGCGGAGACCGCCTGGCTCCCCGCGATGGCGGCCATAGAGCCGCTGCACGGGCTGACTTTCGCGCTCCTGCACCTGACCTGCCTGCGGCTCCTGGCAGAAAACGTTCCGCATCACCTTGCCGCCACCGCATTAACGATCTACGGCACCGTCGGCATTGGCGTTCCGACAGCGTTGCTGACGCTCGCCTCGGGCCAGCTCTATGCCCATTTCGGAGCGCACGGGTTCTGGGTCATGGCGCTCTTCTGCGCTGCGGCATTGCCCGTCGCTCGAGCGCTGCGTCGGCCTGCCGGCGAACCCAGCTGACAATGATTGAAGGAGCTTCCCCGTTCGCATTAGGATCGGTGTTTCGCCCGGCGGTGCAGACCAGCAGCATCCTCAGATCACGACCTCAAAGAGCGGCGCCGCTCATGCCCGGTCGATTGGCGAACCTGCGGCGCTTGTCCAGCCTACCGCAAGGTGCACCGAGCCGAACCTCCTCCATCATCTCGTTCCTCCAGCCGCTGCCGCGGGGCGGAGCGTTCCCATGAAGCTGATCAGATAGGGTTTCCATACGGCAGCGTAGTAATGAGTGAAATGTCCATGAGTTTTGTCGCTGAATGGGATCAACACGTAGCGGCCCTCCTTGATCTCCGTCATCGCACGCTCGACCGTGCCTAGCTCGGGCGGGTTGGCGACATCCTCCACTGTGTTGATCAGCAGCACCTTGGCCTTGATCTTGGGAAGATCGGCCTCGGGGCTGTAGTCCTCGATCGATTCGATCGCCCACAAAGAATCGTTGGCGTCGCCCTTTGCGATCCGCGCTACCCGCTCATCATACAGCCGGTCGGCGGCAGCGCGGGTTGGCGCCATTTCCTGGATGCGCGCGGCGCTCTCTGGCATCAACGACCCCGCCGCCGCGCTGTAGATGTAGTGGGTCGGGTTTTTGTCGTAATTGCCGTTCTTCCAGTCCGGGTCGTGGCGGATTGCCTCGGCCGCGGCGCGGCGCATGATCCAATTGCGCCCGCTGACCTCGACCGGCTGACAGGAAAGGCCGACGATCCCGTCCATCAGATCGGGATACATCTCGGCCCACAGAAAACTGTGCATGCAACCCAGCGAACTGCCGATGACCAGACGCAGATGGGCGACCTCGAGCCCGTCGGTTACCAGCCGGTGAGCGCTGTCGACCATGTCGTGATAGCGGTAGTGCGGGAAACTGCCTTTGAGCCCGTCCGACGGTTTGCTCGAGCCGCCGCGACCGAGGGCGTCGGGGATAATGATGAAGTAGCGCCCGGCATCCAACGGCTGTCCCTCCTTGAACAGCTCGTCGGCCAAGGTCGGCCGCAGCCAGTTGGCGCCCGTGCCGGTATTGCCCTGCAACAGCAGCACGCCATTGGTGATCTCGCCGGCGGCGTTGCGCTCCGCAGAGCCGAGAGTGCGATAGTGCAGTTTCAGCTGGGGTAGCGTCTCGCCGCTGGCGAATTTGTAGTCTTTGATGATGAAATTGGCCTCCTGGTAGTTGGGCCAGTTGGAATTTTCGGGCTCGGCGGCGGCAGGTGCAGCGATGCTGATGAGGCCAACAGCAAGGACGGCACGAATCAACATGGCGAGGGCTCCTGCGAGGAGACATCCGCACGATCTTCTGCTCGTTTTGTAACATCACCCATGATGTGGCCGGTTTCCTCGCGTCGCTTGCGGATGGCGGCGGTATCCGCCCGAGTTTGTCGCGTGCACCTTCCTGATCTCGTTGGCGTTTACTGCCCCGGAGTTCCGGCAGACGTTGCGCGGACGCCAATCGCCCGCCGCTCGTATGCGGCAAGAGCCAAACTATACCGCAGTGTAGCGAACAGTCTCGACGCCGAATTGATGGGCGGCGTTCTGCCCCATCATTCGGGCGATCAGAGTCTCTGGTACATTGGCATTGCGCAACTGGGCTATTGCATCCCAGGCGCTCGTTGCATCGTGGTGCGGGTAACGCGAGCCCCAGACGACCTTCGCTGCAAAATCATGCGGCAGTTTCCGGACCAGCCTTTCCTCGGCATCAAAGCCGAGCATGACGTTGCCGTGCTCCCACATCTCTTCCGGCTCGGTGCTGACCGGATAATGATGCAGCAGCGGGATCACCCGGGTCGAGGCTTCCATCTTCTCGATGACTTCCTGCATCCAGGAGGCCTTGCCATGGGCCACGACGACTTTCATCGCCGGATAGCGCTCCATGACCGTAAAGCCGATCAGGGTCGATGCAACGAACATGTGGTTGTCGAGCCAATTGGCGAGGATTGGCGCCAGCGGATGCCCGAGCGGGGTGGCGCCAGTGAAGGTGGTAGTCCCGGGCGCGCCGCTGCTGCCGCCGGCAAATGGTCCACCGCCTCCCCCGGGGAGCGCCGGCTGCACGAGCCGATCCTTGATTTTCTCGAAGAACGGACCGTGCGAAGTCCACTCCGGGTTCCACAGGCCAGGCGTCGAATGCACCGCCGCCGTGATCCCCAGCCGCTCCAGCTCCGCCCAGAGCGGGTCGTAATAGGGGTGGTTCAGATAGCGGCCTTCAAGAAACATCGGCCGGATAAAGACGGCGCGAAAACATCGCACTCGCGCCACCCGCTGCAATTCCTCCAGTGCGAAATCCATGTCCTGCAGCGGCAGTATCGCGGCGGCAAAAAGCTGTTGCGGCGCGGTCTTGCAGAAGTCGGTTATCCAGTCGTTGTAGGCGCGGGCCAGCGCATACGCCACATCCGGGTCGCGCACCAGAAAGAACCCTTCGGCGAACCAAGTCGGATATAAAAGCGTCTGGTCTATTCCCATCGCGTCCATG
Source organism: Alphaproteobacteria bacterium (assembly GCA_005884825.1). Classification (GTDB taxonomy): domain Bacteria; phylum Pseudomonadota; class Alphaproteobacteria; order ATCC43930; family CGMCC-115725; genus AP-15. The sequence goes on along the minus strand of VAZT01000125.1, from coordinate 10,778 downwards.
TCGGCGAGGCGGGCCTGCGGGTCCCAAGCTCCTTCGTTCATGGGATGCCTCGTGTTCGGGTCAAGCTCCCCGACCGCATCCCAATTCATGCCGGGTCGCCATAGCGCATGTCGCGGCAGATTGGGGTTCGTTGTGTCGCGGAAGATCTCGCCGTTGATCTTCAGATACGATCCGGTCCGGCCTTCATGCCGCCACAGCGCGTGTTTTCCGAGCGTGCGGTATTCCGGCTCGAGATATTTCTCCCACAGCTCGGGCGGCTCGACGACGTGGCTGTCGCCGTCGAACACCGCAAAGCCTTTCGTCATCATCAGCTTCTCCATGCCGACGCTGCGCGCGGCTAACCGCCGAGGCGGGCCGCCAGCACCGCCGCGGGTCGCTGGCCCACGCCATAAGTTGCCAATGGTGACAATGCACCCGTCTCGCTATTGATGCGGTACGACGCCAGTCGGCCGGACGCCGTGCCGGTGGCGAAGAGAAAACGGCCGGCAGGGTCGAGCCCGAACGCGCTGGGGACCGCTTCGGTAGGCACATGCCCGACGGATGTCAAATGTCCGGTGCCGTCGACGGCGAACCCGGCGATGCTGTTGTGGCCGCGATTGGCCACATAGAGGAATTTCCCCGACGGCGTCAGGTGAATCTGGGAGCAGGTGTTCCGGGCAGTGAACCCGGCAGGCAGGCTCGTGATGGTTTGCATAGGAGAGAGGGTGCCGGTCGCCCGCTCGAGCCGATAGCCCGTTACACTGCAGCCCTGCTCGTTGGAGAAGTAAACGAGATCCTGGGTAGGATGAAAACAGTAGTGGCGTGGACCGAGGCGTTCGGCGGGCTCGACCCGCGCCGGAGAATTGGGGGCCAGCCGGCCGGTCTGCGCATCGAACCGGAACTGCATGATCATATTAGGGCCAGGGTTCTCCTTCGGCGGCTCCAGGACGTTGTCGTTGAGACGCGCGATATGCGGCACAAACGCGAACTGGTTGGAGGGATCGGTCGCTATCGCGTGGGCACCGGTCGCCGTGGCCAGCCAATCGAGGGACGGAGCGCCGACTGCGCCTTGCGACCCAAGGTGGTGCACCGCCACGCCGCCACCTTGATAATAGCAGGACAGCAGATACCGCCCGGTGCGGTCGGGTGCCAGAAAGGTCGGCGGATGCATGGCTGAGACGGTGCCCAGCGACGTGAGTCCCCCGGTACCATGGTCGATCCGGAAGCTCGAGATCGCCGGCTGGGTGCGATGCCCGAGGTAGAGGGTTCTCCGATCCGGGCTGATCGCCAGCACAGACGGCCCGCCGACAGCCGGCACGTCCGCCTGCGCCGTTAGACGGCCGCTTTCCGCGTCAATCGCGAAGGACGCAATCTTGTCATCGTCTTGCAGGCAAACGTAGAGAGCGTGCGGCATCTACTGTACTCCCTTTTGGCTCCATTAACCTCGAGTGATCGCCGCCTCCGGGCGTAGCGAGGCGCGGATTTCCTCTTCGGTCGGCCACCAATCGGGGCGCTCGATCTCGGTGACGCGATCACGGATGATCTGGCGCGGGGCCTGCACCTTATAGAGGCGGCGGGCATTGCCGCCGAGGAACTTGGCCTGGTTTTCGACCGGCAGGCCATATTTCTGCATCGTCTCGATCGCCCGCCAGGCGTCGTCGCCGTCATGGTGATAGACGTCGGACGACCAGGCCAGGATGTCGCCGTAGAATTCCGGCAGGCGCGCCGGCGGTGCCTCGTCCCCCTCGAACCCAGTCATACAATGCTCGGCGAAGGTCTCGCTCGGCAGGCGTTTCAAGGGCGGCAATTGGCGCTCGTTGCGGTAGAGCCGGTACGCCTTGTCGCATTCGTCGAGCAGAAAGCTGAGCCAGGTCGACGATGCCTCGAACACCGCGGCGTTAATCTTCGGGTGCCGTTCGAAGAAACCGGACATCAGGACCATCGTGACCCACAGCGCAGCCTCGGCCTGGAAATTTTGCACGTTCGACAAGAATGAATGCGGCAGGCCGGCGGTTGCGATCGTGCGCCGGATCAGCTCGGCGCCCGAATATTGCTCGCTATAGCCGCTGGGCTTGAGGGTGCCGAAGGCCGGGAACGGGTGCATGCCGTAAACCATGCCGGTCTCTTCCAGAGCGTCCCAGACCGGCTCGTATTTCGGTTGAAGCGGATAATTGCCGAGCGCATCCATCGGGCGGACGAGCGCGACCCGGCAGCCTTGAGCGGCGACCCGGCGAACCTCCTCGACCGCGTAATCCGGATGCTGCATCGGGATCAATGCGGCGAAGAACAGCCGCTCGGGGTCGGCCAAGGTGTATTCGTAGGCCCATTCGTTGTAGGCGCGGCAAAACGCCTTGGCGCCGAGCGCGTTCTCCAGCCAGGGATAAATATCGATCTCGGTCGGGATGATCATGACCTGATCGATGCCCTGAATGTCCATGTCCTTGAGGCGCGGCTTTGGTTCGTAGGAGCCGGCATGGTCGAGATAGGCCACCTGCTCCTGAGTCAGCGCGGTCTTCGGGTTCAAATTGCGCACGTTGAGGGCGCGCTGAATATCATGCTTCACCCCGGGCCCCGCATTGGTGATGACCCGCATCGTCCCGGGAATGCCGCCCTTGCGCGGCGAGCCGAGCCCGACACCGGCGCGGCCGTTGACGATTAGGAGGCGGCTCTCGGCGTCCCACCAGATCGTTGCCTTCAACGCGTCCAGTTCGTCGCGGGTCAGGAAATCCGCGGCCCGCTCCCAGATCAGCGGCGGCTCGGTGACATGGGCGTCGCAGTCGAAGGTCGCAAAATCCTTTGTCATCGGGGCGAAACGTTGAACCGGCATGTTGTGCTTCCTCCCATCGTGGCGGTGCGGCGCGCCGCACCTGTTTCGGCTAATCTTCAAGCCAGCCCGGCGGCACGGTAACGCAGCCATGCCGGGCGAGAATAGCGTCAATCTCCGCCATATCGACATCGGAGATGGTCCAGCCGAGCGCTCGCAGGTTCTCTGTCACCTCGGCCGGTTCGCGAAAGCCGACGAGCGCCGTGCCTACAACCGGACTGCTCAAGGTCCAGCGCAGCGCGAACTGCGGCAGAGTCTTGCCGTATTTCGCCGCGAGGCGCTTGAGATCCTCGACGGCTGCGAGGTTGCGGGGAAAATGCTCGGGCCCGAACAAAGTTCGGAACAGGTTGAGATTGCCGAGCATGCCGCCGCGCGAGCGCCAGTCGCTCTCCTCGAACTGCATGCCGGCGGCAAAGGTGCCGCTCAGGAGCCCGTAGGCGAGCGATCCATAAGCCATGACGCCGATCTGCTGGGCCGCGCAATACGGGAAGATCTCGGCTTGCATGCGCCGGTCGAACATGTTCCAGCCATATTGGACGACATCGATGCGCCGCACCCGCATGCAGCTCTCGATCTGCGCCAGCCGGAAGTTCGACACGCCAATATAGCGCGCTTTGCCGTGCTGCACGATGTCGTCGAGAGCGCGCATCGTCTCGTCGAGCGGCGTGTCGGGGTCCGGCCAATGAACGAGATAGACGTCGATATAGTCCGTCTGTAGCCTTTGCAGGCTCTTCTCGATCGACGCCATGACACGGGCGCGGCTGCTGTCGCGACGGGTCGGTTTTTCCTCGTACCCCACTCCGAACTTGGTGACGATACAGACATCCTGACGACGGCCGTCGAGCGCCCGCGCCAAGGCTTGCTCGGAGACCCCCACGCCGTAAGCTTCCGCGGTGTCGAAGCAGGTGATGCCGCCCTCGATCGCTTGCTGGACCGCGCGCCGAAACTGAAGCTCGTCGATCCGGCCGTAAGTGCCGCCGATTTCCCAGCAACCAAACCCGATCGCCGAGACCTTGAGGTCGGTCTTGCCGAATTGCCGATATTCCATGGGTTGCCCCCGCCTGTTTCTATTGCGCGGCAATGGCGGCCAGCGGCACCGCGAAGCGCCGCTCCATCTCTCCGCCCAGCACCGCCGCGCTCTCCGGTGCCGTCACATCCGAAGATCGCACGATTTCGCACGCTGCGATATCGCGCAGCAGCGCACGACGGCTCACGTTTCGAGGATGATCTCGCCGGCGGCTTCGAGCCCCGGGGTAAAAGGGAAAGGCGGCTTCACCTGATAGGTGCCGCCCACCATCAGGCTATCGGCGAAGTTCACGCCGGCGGCGCGCACGCGGATTCGCACCTGCTGCGGCTCAAGGCTCTGCCTCTCGGCCTCTTCGAGCCGCACTGCTCGCGCCGATGGTACCGCAAACCGGTCGCGAATAGTCGATTGCTATCCCTTGGTCCGCGGGTCTCGTGTACGGTGAGCTTGTTATCGAGCTGGAGCCAGATTCATGGAGATCCGCCTCGCCCGGCACTGCCGGCACGTCGCGGTCGTCACCATCGACAATCAGCGGCGCCTCAACGCTATGCGCGGCAGATGCTGCGCGAACTCGGGCGTCTCGGGGACGAGCTGGAGCGCGACGAGTGTCGCTGCATCGTTTGACCGGCGCCGGCGAGCGGGCTCCGACTTCGCTGAGGGGATTGCCGCGTTCAGAGAGAAGCGCACGCCGCGCTATGAGTGAGGGTACCGCGGCGCGATGACGGCCAAACGGCCGGCCAGTCGCACCCTTGGCGATCTATTGGACGATACCATTCTGCCCGTTGCGTCGACAGGGCGTTCGCCGGTGGTACTGCAGGTCCTTCCCAGTCTCGTCTCCGGCGGCGCGGAGCGCGGCACCGTCGAACTCGCAGGAGCGCTGGTGGACGCAGGGTGGACCTCTTATGTCGCTTCGGCGGGGGGGGCCTTAGAAAGCGAAATCGCGCGGGCAGGTGCCACGCATCTGACCCTGCCGCTCGCCTCGAAAAACCCGCTGGTCATGCAACGCAACGCTGCGAAGCTGGCGCGCCTGATCCGGCAGCTCGACGTCGACATCGTCCATGCCCGCAGCCGTGCCCCGGCGTGGAGCGCCTGCGCGGCCGCTCGTGCCACCGGGCGCCGTTTCGTTACGACCTTTCACAATGCCTATGGCGCGGGCACCGCGCTGAAGCGGCGATACAATTCCGTCATGGCGCGGGGCGAGCGGGTGATCGCGATTTCGGATTTCGTCGCCAACCATGCCGCCAGTGTCTATGGGGTCGGCCGCGACAGGTTGCGAACGATCCCGCGCGGCGTCGATCTCGAAGTCTTCGATCCGAACCGGGTCGGCGCGCAACGCATCATCAACCTCGCGCACCAATGGCGCCTGCCCGACGGCATGCCTGTCGTGATGCTTCCCGGCCGGCTGACGCGATGGAAGGGCGGGCTCGATTTCGTCGCGGCAGTCGCGAAGCTCGGCCGGCGCGACATCTGTTGTGTTCTTGCAGGCTCCGAGCAGCGCCGCGGGTTTCGCCGCGAGCTCGAAGCCGCAATCTGCGAGAATAGCCTCGCCGGCATCTTCCGCATCGTTGAGGATTGCCGGGATATGCCGGCTGCCTACATGCTGGCCGATGTCGTCGTCTCCGCCTCGCGCGATCCCGAGGGGTTCGGCCGCGTCATCGTCGAGGCGCAGGCGATGGGGCGTCCGGTCATCGCCACCAATCACGGCGGCGCGCGCGAGACGATCGTGCCGGAGGTCACCGGCTGGCTCGTGCCGCCGCGCGATCCCGCCGCTCTCACCACGGCGATCAATGAGGTTCTCTCGCTCGGGGCAGATGAGCGTGAGCAACTCGGCGGACGCGCAAGGGCGCATATTGCGACTAATTTCACGCGTGAGGCCATGTGCGCCCGCACGATCGAAGTCTATGAAGAGCTGCTGGCGCGTGATCGGCACGAAATCTCGAGATTGGTTGTGGCAGGCGCATCGCCAACGGCTTAGAAAGCAGCAGGCCTCGTCACACCGGCAGAGGCCGGTGCCCATCGCACCTATGTGGCCCGGCCTTCGCCTCGAAGACTCGAAATACTAAGTATCAGCGATGAGTGACAAAATCCTTCGTGACCCGATAGCCCGGGGTCAGGCGCCCCTCGGCGTAACCTTGCCCGACGGCAAACGCCTCGAATTCGCCCGTCCGGTCACTGGCGCCGACATTGCCGCCGCGATCGGGCCGGGTCTGGCGAAAGCGGCGATTGCCGTTCGGATCGACGGCCGGCCGCGCGATCTCGCGACCGTGGTCGACCACGACGCGCCCGTTGCGATCATCAGTCGGGAAATGCCCGAGGGGCTTGAGATTTTGCGCCACGATGCCGCCCATGTCATGGCGGAGGAAGATCGAAGCGCGCATGCGTGAGATCGTGCGGCGCGACGAGAAAATCACGCGCGAGGTCTGGGATCGCGACGCCGCGATCACCTTCTTCGACGGCATCGGCGAGAGGTACAAGGCCGAATATATCGGCGAAATACCGGAGGGTGAGGAGATCAGTCTCTACCGGCAAGGCGATTTTGTCGATCTCTGCGTCGGACCGCACCTGCCCTCGACGGGCTATCTCGGCGAAGCATTCAAGCTGATGAACGTCGCCGGCGCGTATTGGCGCGGCGACCCGAAAAACCCCCAGCTGCAGCGCATCTACGGCACCGCTTTTGGGAGCCAGAAGGAGCTCGATCAATACCTCTTTCAGCTCGAGGAAGCCGAACGCCGCGACCATCGCCGGCTCGGCCGCGAACTCGACCTCTTCCATCTGGGTGAGGAGGCGGTCGGCAGCGTCTTCTGGCATCCGAAGGGCTGGACTCTCTACCGGACGATCGAAGCTTACATGCGCGGCCGGCTCGACGCGGCCGGCTATCAGGAGGTGCGCGGGCCGTTGCTCCTCGATCGCAGCCTGTGGGAAGCGTCCGGCCATTGGGAGAATTTCCGGGAGAACATGTTCATTGCCGAAAGCCGCGACGAGCGGGTGCTCGCGGTCAAGCCGATGAACTGCCCGGGCCATGTGCTGATCTTCAGCAACCGGCTCAGAAGCTACCGCGAATTGCCGCTGCGATTGGCCGAATTCGGCAGCTGCCACCGGAACGAGCCGTCGGGCGCGCTGCATGGGCTGATGCGGGTGCGCGGCTTCATTCAGGACGACGCGCATATCTTCTGCACCGAAGACCAGGTCACCGGCGAAGCGATCGCCTGCTGCAAGTTGCTGTTGTCGATCTACCGGGACTTCGGCTTTGAGGACGTCGAGATCAAATTTGCCGACCGGCCGACGGTGCGGGTGGGTAGCGACGCGGTCTGGGACCGGGCCGAGCACGATTTGAAAGCCGCGGTCGAGACGGCCGGCCTCACTTATACGCTCAACCCCGGCGAAGGCGCTTTCTACGGGCCGAAGCTCGAATTTCACCTCCGTGACGCGCTCGGCCGGCAATGGCAATGCGGCACGGTTCAGCTCGATTTCAACATGCCGGGCCGGCTCGGAGCCGTGTATGTCGGCGAGGATGGCGCGCGCCATACGCCGGTCATGCTGCACCGGGCGATCCTCGGCTCGATGGAGCGCTTTATCGCCATTCTGACCGAGCACTACGCGGGCCGCTTCCCGCTGTGGCTGGCCCCGGTGCAGGTTGTCGTCGCGTCGATAACTTCGGAGGCGGCGGACTATGCCGCAGAGGTTGCCCGGGAATGTGGCGCGGCCGGATTGAGGGTGGAGCTCGACGCCAGCAACGAGAAGATCACCTACAAGGTTCGCGAGCACAGCCTCGCCAAGGTCCCGATCATGTTGGTCGTCGGGCGGCGCGAGGCGGCAAACCGATCGGTTGCGCTGCGCCGGCTCGGCGGCAAGGAGCAGGAAGCCCTTGCGCTCGGCGAAGCCGTCGCTAGATTGAAAGAGGAAGCGGCGGTGGCGTGGTCGTCCTGACGGTCGCGTCGCCGTTGCCGACGAACCCCGTCAATCGCGTAGAGGAGATTGTACATACCCAGACCACCAATGAATTTCACTCCCACCCGTGAGGGACCCCGGATCAACGACGAGATCGGTGGCATTCGCGTCCGCCTCGTCGACGAGAAGGGCCAGATGGTGGGTGTCGTCGGGCGCAATGAAGCGCTCACCATGGCCGTCCAAGCCGGCCTCGATCTCGTCGAAATCGCGCCCAACGCGGACCCCCCGGTCTGCAAAATACTCGACTTCGGTAAGTATAAATACGAAGAACAAAAGAAAAAGAACGAAGCGCGCAAGAAGCAGAAGATCATCGAAGTCAAGGAAATCAAGCTGCGCCCGAGCATCGACGACCACGATTACGAGGTCAAGCGGCGCAGCATGACCAAGTTCATCGAAGAGGGCGACAAGGTCAAGGTGACCATGCGGTTCCGCGGGCGCGAGCTGGCGCATCAGGAACTGGGCATGGACGTCCTGATGCGGGTCAGGGACGATCTCGACGAAATCGCCAAGGTCGAACAGATGCCGCGGATGGAAGGCCGGCAGATGACGATGGTCATGTCGCCGAAATAATCTGCCGCGGACCCGCCGAGGGGCGGTGCCCAGCGGATGATGCGGAGGGCAGCGCCGAGCTACCTGACGGATCAGTCGGGAACGGAAACGAGCCGGCGATGAAGCGGGCGTTGCGGCGTCTCCCCAGTGCTCGGACGCATTCAATTCAATGCCGGGTCCCCTCCTTCGCCTTCCCGTGGGCGTTCAGCCCACTGACTTGTTCCGTGGGGAATGCCGGCACCTATTTCTGCGATGGGCACCGGCCTGAACGCTGGATCTGAGGAGTCGCTATGGTTGAATTCGCAGGCAGGCACGTGGTCGTAACCGGTGGGACGGGCGCCCTTGGCCGCGCGGTAGTCGGCGCATTGCGCGCCGCAAACGCGGTCTGTCACGTCCCCAATCTGATACCGGCCGAACTCGACGGTTTTCCGTTTGCGGCGGATGCGGGGGTGCACATCGTCCGAGACGTCGATGTCGCGGACGAGGCTGCGGTCAAGCGGTTTTACAACGCTCTTCCGCCGCTCTGGGCCTCTATTCACCTCGCCGGAGGGTTCGCGATGGCCCCGATCGCGCAAACTTCTGCGGCCGACTTCACCGCGCAATTCCACATGAACGCATTGTCCTGCTTTCTATGCTCGGCTGCCGCCGTTGCTGCCTTTCGCGCGCGCAAGGCATCGGGTGGCGGCGCGCCGGGCGGTCGGATTGTCAACGTTTCGGCCCGGCCAGCCTTAGAGCCGCGGCTCGGGGCGGGGATGACCGCCTATACCGCCTCCAAATCCGCAGTGGCAGCGCTCACCCAGGCGCTGGCGCAAGAACTGACCGACGAGCAAATCTGGGTCAACGCAGTCGCCCCCTCGATCATCGACACTCCCGCCAACCGGGCGGCGATGCCGGAGGCTGAGCATTCGCGTTGGGTATCGCCGGCCGATCTGGCGGAAGTCATCACCTTCCTCGCCTCGCCCGACAATCGCGTAACGCGGGGAGCCGTGATCCCGGTCTATGGCGGCTCGTAATCGACCTCGGCTGCGTTCCTACGCACACCTCCACCACCTGCGGCGCAAACATATTTTAATCATAATTTAACAAACCTTTACCAGTTTTAATGTTGCGTCGCAGCATGGCGGGTTTATGTTGTCCGTAGCCGAGGAATGAGCACGAGGTTGCGGGATGAAGCATCACCTGGTCCGCCTCGATCGGATCGCCGGCCAGTTGAACGCCTGGCTGCTCGCGATAGCGATCGGCCTGGGCATGCTCGACCTGACCGTTCTGATTGCCAAATGTCTGCCGCCGCTTCCGCGGCCGCCGGCTGCAGTCAGCGCGGACAGTCCGACAGGCGCCGGAGTGCAATCTGCTTCGTCGCCATCCCCTGATGCTCGGAGCTGATCCGGCGGTTGCGGAGGAGGCCGCGATGCATGTCGTTGTTGGACCCATTGTGACGAGGGATGGAGGCTTTGCGTTCGATTCGTGGACGCCCGAGAGGGGATTGAGCCGCGGATACTCCTATCGCCGCATCGAAGACGCCCATTACGCTCGCAAAGTCGAGATCAGATCTCGCGTTCGGAGCTTCGCCGGCCCGATGGTGGCCTGCAGCACGCTCGATGAATTCTCGTCGGTGCTGGCGAAAGACGCCGGTACCGGAGAGAGTGCGCGCACATCTTTGATCTGAACAGGCTTATCTCGGCCGTGTTTTTAGCCGTTCCTCTCTGGACCAACGCAACTGCGCGCCTAACATGACGGCAAGCGGAATTGCCCCGGAGAGTGGAATGCCCGAAAACCCGTTCTTCGAAAGCTGGACCACGCCGTTTGGCATTCCGCCGTTCGATCGCATTCGGCCGGAGCACTTCCCGCCGGCCTTCGATCGCGGCATGCAGAAGCAGATCGCCGAAATCGCCGCGATCGCGGCGTCTGCCGCGGCGCCGAATTTTGCCAATACGATGGAGGCATTGGAGCGCAGCGGCCGTTTGCTTGAGCGGGTCAGTCGAGTGTTCTTCAACCTCGATGCGAGCAATACCAACGACGCAATCGAGGCGATCGCTCGGGATTACGCGCCGCGCCTTGCGCAGCACGAGATCCGCATTGCCCTCGACCCTGCCTTGTTCGCGCGCATTGCCGACCTCCACGCTCGGCGCGCGAGCCTTGGGCTGGATCCCGACCAGTTGCGCCTCGTCGAGCGCTATTACCTCCGTTTCGTGCGCAGCGGGGCCCTCTTGAACCCCGCGCAGAAAGAGCGCATGGCGGCGATTTCCGAGCGCTTGGCGAGCTTGCACACCCTTTTCGGCCAGAACGTGCTGCACGACGAGCAGGATTGGCAGCTCGTCCTGGACGAGACGGACCTCGACGGACTCCCCGGATTTGCCAGAGCCGCGGCGGCGCAGGCCGCAGAGGAGCGCGGAATCGCGGGCCGCTATGCCGTGACATTGTCGCATTCCGCGGTCGAGCCGTTTCTGACTTTTT
>VAZT01000557.1 GCA_005884825.1 Alphaproteobacteria bacterium | reverse complement strand
CGGGCGGGTTGCAGGAGGCGCACGGCATCTTTCCCGATCTGACGACGTTGGGCAAATATGTCGGCGGCGGCATGAGCTTTGGCGCTTTCGGCGGACGCGCTGACATCATGGAGCGGTTCGACCCGCGCCGCCCGGATGCCTTCCAGCACGCCGGCACCTTCAACAACAATGTATTGACGATGAATGCCGGGCTCGTCGGTCTGACCGAGATCTACACGCCCGAGCGCTCCCGCGCCCTAAACGCCGCGGGCGATCGCCTGCGCGAGCGGCTCAATGCAGTGGCACGACGGCATCGGCTCGCAATGCAATTCACCGGGCTCGGCTCGATGATCGCGGTGCACATGACCAATGCTCCGATCCGCTCACAGGAAGACGCTGAACGAGGCAACGGCGCATTGCGCGACCTCTTCTATTTCGATCTCCTCGCGCGCGGGATCTGGTTCGCCAAACGCGGCATGTTCGCGTTATCCATCGCTCTTGACGAGGCGGACGGCGACAAGCTCGTCGAAGCAGTGGAGGAATTCGCTCAGACCCGCACTCCACTGTTCGAATTATCGAGCAGCTACGCCTGAACAGCGAGTTGGGCCGCGCGGACGTGCGCGGCCAGGAGCGAGGGCAGCCGCGCCGGATCGCCGCGCGCCATGCCGCATTCTGTCGCGACGCCGTCGACCCGGGCATGGCGCCGCGCCGCGGTCAGTCGTGCCGCATCGCCTGGCGCATCGTTGTGATGGATGAGGCCGAGATAAAGCTCGGTGTTCGGGCCCAGGCGCAGATTCTTCAGTGGCGCGAAATAGCCGTCATCGGTCCGGTTCTTGGGCACCGGCATATGGAAGAACCGGATCGGGTGCTTGACCCTGCTGCCGATCGCATTGGCCATCTCGACCATGATGCCCATGTCTTTGGGCTGAACGCAGTGCTCGTCGGCCGGGCTGCCGTAGCAGAGATGGTAGCCGAGCTCGATCGCAGCGGGCACCGCGTCGCCGATCTCGGTCAAGACCGCGAGCGTCTCGCTGCGGAAATCGACGGGTCCCTCCTCGTAATAGCCTTCCCAGGCCAGCACTTCCTGGCACACATCCCATTGCACGGCGAGCCGGTCATTGGGCACTGCTTCGGCGATCTTCTCGACCTCGCCGATCAAATGCTCGGTAAGCGCAGGCAACAGCTTCGGCCGGTCCGCCGGCACCATGTTGTTGTAGGTTGGCGCGATCGGCGTCGGCAGCGAGACCTGGAACTTCACATTGGCGGGAATGACGGCGGCCCTCTGCAGCCGCTCGAACAAGCCCCAGGATGCGATCGCCATCTCGGCATAGCCGGTTTTGAACGTGCCCGGGTCGGGCTTGGCGCCGGGTTTGATGCGGAGGCGCGGGATTTCGCGCAATACCTTGCCGTCCCATTGTGTGAACTTGAAGGGCGGCACGTCTGTGGCAACCTCGATCGCCGGGTTTTCGGCGAGAAGCTGCTGCAAAAACCGGATCCAGGTCTTGCGGATGCCGGTCTCCCCGTCCGGCAGGCGCTGCAGATAAGGCCCAGCCGCTTCGACGAGCGTTCGGAATACGGCTTCGGCATCCGGCAACGGGATGCTGCCGACGAAGTGCACGATTGGATGGTTGGTGCGGTCGGCGGCCATGGCGCCCTCCCCGGCGGTGATGCCTTTCGCACTATCCTAGCCCAATTGCCGCCTCGCGCGAAGCCGGCTGCGGTCGCGGCTAATTACCGAGAATTGGCGATGGTCATGCGGGCCACCTCGACATATTCGACCTGACTCGATGGTTGCAGAATCGGCACGCCTCTTCCCGCAAGCCGGTCAAGTGGAATTCTATTACTTCTCTAGTGTTATCTCCTCTGTTCCCACCGCAGGTCTTCACCCTTTCCCGGGCGCGAACGGCGGCGCCACGGTGCGGCGCGGCGCCCACGGCACCTCGCGAAGGCTGCCGAGGTCGATCTCGGGCATTGGCATGTCGAGCCGCCGGGCGACCGCGTTCGCGAGCTCGTTATAGCGCTCGAAGCTGCGGCGCAGCCGGCCGCGCCAGGCCGGGATGCCGCCGCTGGCATGCAATTCGAAGGCGGATTCGCGGCCGTCGAGCGCGGACGAGACGTGGTCCCACGCCATCTGCAGCAATGCCGAGCGCTGCAATGCCGTATAGCCGCCGCCGCCGAAAGCATCCGCCAAACCGGCGGCGACCTCGGGCGCGGCCAGATCCCTGTCCGACGGGCAGACGACCAGTGACGAGCCCGGCACGATGCGCAGGATCTCCGCCATGCGCTGGCGCGCTTTCAATATCGCGATGCCGCCAACCGCGAGATGGGCGTGGTTGGGGACGCAATAACCCGTTTCGGTGAAGCGCGGGTCGCGCTCGCAGGCGGTAAGGCAGCTGCGCACGGTCTGCACCTCGATCGCCAGATCGACGAGGTGCTCGATGGTCTGGTCGTGCTTTACCAGCCCCATCGCATGGGTCAGAGCGAGCGCGAGGCCCAAGGTGAACTCGGCTTTCGAAAGCCAGCCATAGAGGTGATGCCAGATCAGCCAGCGAACGACCGGCTCGGGTGATTCACCCAGCTGAAACACCCGCTCCCAAGGGATGAAGACGTCGTCGAGCCACATTTGCCCGTCGAGCTCGTCATAGCGGCTGCTCAGCGGTGCGACAAACGGGTTCTGATCGCGCACCGCCATCTTGCGGCAGACCGTCGTGACGCCGGGCGCATTGACCGGCACGATGAAGGTCGCGCGATGGCCTTCGACCTCGAGCCCGCAAAGGCTCCCGACATAAACGTCCTCGGCAAAGGCC
>VAZT01000556.1 GCA_005884825.1 Alphaproteobacteria bacterium | reverse complement strand
CGAAGTCATCAAAGGACTATTGCGGCGTGACGCTCCGGTCGATGCCGGGAAGCGGCGCGGCTGGGTCGATGGGCTGCACGCGATCCATCGCAAGCTGCTGGCCAAGGAATGGGAGCCGACGAGCGACGGCGTGAATTTCGCCGCGATCGTCTGCGAGGTCGACAAACACCTGGCGCCTGACGCCACAGTCACGACGGACGCGGGAAATTTCGGCAGTTTTGTGCATCGCTACATCGGCTTTCGCCAGGGGCAGATCTTTCTTTCCTCGGTGGTTGGCGCAATGGGCTCCGGCATGCCGATGGCGGTTGCAGCGGCATTGCGCCGGCCGGGAACGCAGGTGGTCGCCTTTCTCGGCGACGGCGGCGCGCTGATGATGGGCAACGAGATTGCTACCGCCCGCCAATACGGCGCTAACCCGATCATGATCATCTCCGACAACGGCATGTACGGCACCATCGGCATGCACTCTTATGTCCGCTACCCCGAGCGCGCATTTATGGAGGGCACAAAGCTCACCAACCCCGATTTCGCGCAATGGGGCCGCTCGTTTGGTGCGGAGGGCATCACGATCCGCAGCGAGGGAGAAGTCGCCGACGGCATCGCCCGCGCCTTTGCGGTCAAATCGAGGCCAGTCGTCGTCCATTGCCTGACCTCGGCGATCCAGATGAGCGCGTGGCGCCGCTACACCCGGTCGGACGCACTGCCGTGATCCGGGTCGCCAGACTGATCTTTTCGGCCGCGGATGTCCGCCGTAAGCTTCGAGCGGTGAGCGCATTGGCCGAGAATGCCGGCGCCACCGAGCACGAGCGAGCCAATGCGGCGGCTCTGAAAGCGCGCCTCCAGCAGCGGCTGAAAGAGGCCGGTGAGCCGGCGGGCGACTGGACGGACAATGCGTACCGGCTCGGCAAACACCTGACGGAACTGAGAAAGGGAGTATCTCCCGCCTCGCCCAAGGGCGACTGGACCGACAACGCCTTTCGCCTCGGCAAGGTGCTGCGCCGCGGCTACAAGAAGTGGCTTTAAGAGAGCGGCGCCGCTGGAGCGTCGCCGTCGTCGGGTGCGGCATCGGCCGCGCTCACATCGCGGGATACAGAGCCCATCCAGAGAAATTTCGGGTGCTGGCGCTCTGCGATATAGATGAAACGGCGCTCGCCGCGGTCGGCGACGAATTCTCCATTGCCCGCTGCACCAAGTCAATCGAGGAGGTGCTGGGCATGCAGGATGTCGATATCGTCGACATCTGCACGCCGCCCGCGCTGCACGTCGCGCACACGCTCGCTGCATTGGCGGCCGGCAAGGAAGTCGTCTGCGAAAAGCCGCTGGCCGGCTCGCTCGTCGAGATCGACCGCATCATTGGCGCCGAAGCAGAGGCGGCGGGGCGGGTCATGCCGGTCTTCCAATACCGCTATGGCAACGGCCTGCAAAAGGCCAAGCGGATCATCGAGCTGGGTATTGCCGGGAAACCTTATCTCGCGACGGTCGAGACCGCCTGGCGGCGCAGCGCCCAATATTACGAGACGCCGTGGCGCGGACGGCTGGCAACCGAACTCGGCGGTGTGTTGCTGACCCACGCGATCCATTCGCACGATCTGCTGACGTATCTGATGGGCCCTGTAGCGTCGGTGTTTGCGCGCACGGCGACGCGGGTCAATCCGGTCGAGGTCGAGGACTGCGCCGTCGCGAGCCTCGTGATGCGCAGCGGCGCGCTCGTCTCGCTGGCCGCGACGCTCGGTTCACACAATGAAATAAGCCGGCTGCGCCTGTGCTTTGAGCATGTGACGTTCGAGAGCTCCCAGAAGCCCTATGCGCCCGGCGACGAGCCGTGGCACATCATTCCGGCATCACCCGAAGCCGCCGACCGCATTGCCGACGCATTGTCCGGCCACCGCTTCCTGTCGTCCCGCTTCGAGGGCCTGATGGATGCGTATCACGCTGCGCTGACCACCGGCGGCGCGTTGCCGGTAACCCTCGCCGACGCCCGCCAATCAGTGGAGCTCGTTACTGCGCTTTATCATTCGGCCGCGACGGGCGCCGTCGTGCATCTGCCGATCGCGCCCGATCATCCGCCTTACAATGGCTGGCAGGTCTGACTCGAGCGGGCGAGGGGGGCAAGCCGGGAGTTGTATCGGCCGGTGGGCGACCCTATCATCTTCGGCGAATTGATGCGAGGAGCCCTCATGGTTCAGATCGCCGAGCTCGACACTGTTCCGGAAACGATCGAAGCGACGCTCAATTATTTTGTCGATACCGGCGCGACACCCGTTTCGCTGGTCGGCACGCCGGGCGGCACCGATACACGGGTTGGCGGTGGCCAGTCGGACCCGCGGCGCGTCGTGTTGCACAATGGCCGGCCTTACGCCGACCGTTTCACGGTTGAGCGTGACGGCTTCCGTTTTGTCCACCACGACACCAAGGTCGCGGATTTTTACGACGAGGACGAGATCCGCCGGGTCTACTACCCGGAGATGGAAGCGCTGGTAAAAGCCGAGAGCGGCGCCAAGCGCGTCGTCGTCTTTGACCACACGTTGCGCACGCCGGACCAGGATCTCCGCGAGGCCGCCAAGATCCGTGAGGTCGTGCGCCGCGTGCACAACGACTATACCGAATGGTCGGCACCGAAGCGGGTCCGCGATTTGCTGCCGGACGAAGCCGATGAGCTGCTGCAGCGCCGTTTTGCGATCGTGCAGGTATGGCGGCCCACCCGCCACCCGGTCGAGTGCTGGCCGTTGGCTATCGCCGACGCGCAGAGCCTTTCGCCCGACGACATGGTGGTGACCGAGCGACGGTATCAGGACCGGATCGGGCAAACCGCCGCGATCACCTACAACCCGGCGCACCGCTGGTACTGGTTCCCGCAAATGCGTCCCGACGAGGCGCTGGTCTTCAAGGTCTATGACTCGATGAAGGACGGCCGCGCCCGGTTCACCGCGCACACCGCCTTCGACGACCCGGCGACTCCGCCGCACGCCCGGCCGCGCGAGAGCATCGAAATCCGCACCCTCGCATTTTTCTGAGGGTTTCGTGTACGTC
>VAZT01000555.1 GCA_005884825.1 Alphaproteobacteria bacterium | reverse complement strand
GTAGCCGCCGAGCGCGCGGGCAAAATCGGCGTAATTACCGCTGATGTCGGTCGAGCGATATTTCTCGGTCGCGACCGGCATGACCTTCAACTCGATCGCCATCGAGAAATTGTTAAAGAGGATCGACAGGATCGGGAGGCGCTCGCGCACTGCGGTCTCGAAATCCATGCCGGTAAAGCCGATCGCGGCGTCGCCCCACACGTTGATGCAAAGCTTGTTCGGCGCCGCCAGCTTCGCACCCATCGCGATGCCGAGCCCATAGCCGAGCTGCGTGGTCTTGCCCCAGCCGATATAGCTCAGCGGCACCTCGCTGACCCAGAACGGCGACAGCTGGTCGCGCGGGCTGCCGGCATCGTGGGTAATGATCGTCTCCTTGACATCGACAGTGTGCAGCAGTTCCCAGATCACCCGGTAGGGGGACAGCGGCGTGGTGTTCTGGGTCAGCCGCGGCATCCACTGCTCCATCCACTCTTTCTTTAACGAGCTGATGCCGCGGGTGACGCCGTCGAGTCGGCCTCGGGGCTTCCCATGGAGCCGATCTTTCACTTCTTCTAGCAATGCGTCGAGCGTGAGCCCAGCATCACCAACCGCGGCGAGCTCGACCGGCACATCCTTGTTGATGTCGGTGGGGTCAAGCGTCGCATGGGCGATGCGCATGCCCTTGGGCATCGGCGTCGCAAAGCTGGAGCGGGTGAAGCTGCAGCCGATGCCGAACACCAGATCGGCGTTCTGCAGGAAAGTGTGCAGCTGCTTCGAAATGCCGATGCCGCCCGAGCCCAAAGCCAGCGGGTGGTTTTCGGGAAAGGCGCTTTTGCCCGGCAGAGTCGTCATGACCGGCGCTTCGAGCATTTCCGCGAGTTGCTGCAACTGCTTCCATGCCTTCGCGTAATGGACGCCTTGGCCGGCGACGATGACCGGACGCTGCGCCTCGACCAGCGCGGCGGCGATCTCGGAAACCGACCGCGGATCGGGGCCGCTCTTTAGTCGCGGCGTCTTCTGGTACTCGATCGGCCCGCTGATCTCTTCGCGCAGCAGATCGGAGGGAAATTCGATCAGCACCGGCGCCGGCCGGCCGTTCTTGACTTGCGTGAAGGCGCGGCGCAGCGCCTCCTCGGTGGCGCCGGGCACCGTCACCTGCTCGATCCACTTGGTGACGTGCCGGAAGTTCAGCGCGGCATTGAAGTTCGGCCGCACCTGATTGACGTTCCGGGCATAACCGGCCGGCAGTACGACGACCGGGCAGGAATCGCCATAGGACTGCGCGACCCCGCCAAAGGCGTTCTCGGTGCCGGGGCCGTGCTGCATCGCAAAGACGCCAATCCGGTCACCCGAAGTCACCTTCGCGATCGCGTCGCACATATGAAGGCCGATCCGCTCCTGGCGCACCATGATCGTGCGGATATCGGCCTCGGCCGCGGCCTCGATGATCGGGTTCACCGGATACCCGATCAGAAACTCTATTCCCTCGCGCTTCAGGATTTCGGCGACGGCATTGGCGACTTTCATGGGTATCCTCCTCGGAGTGGAGCATGGTGACGCGATTGTGACACAACCTTTGTATCGCGGCGAACTCTTCGAAGATTGAAGTAGCGGGGCCCATAGAGGTAGAATGGTTCCCAAGTATGGTAGATCGGTATAGACCATGAGCTTGAACATCAAGAGCGAGGAAGCACACCGATTGGCTCAGGAGTTGGCGCGCCTCACCGGAGAGAGCATGACCGCCGCTGTCACGCAGGCCATGCGCGAGCGCCTCGACCGTGTACGTCGTGAACGGGCGGTTGGCCTCGCAGAGCGCTTGTTGGCGATCGGCAAAGACTGCGCGGCCCATCTCAAAGAGCCGTTCCGTACAGTCGATCACGGCGACCTCCTTTATGACGAGAGCGGATTCCCGCGATGATCGTCGACACTTCGGCGCTGATCGCGATCCTACGCGATGAGCCCGAGGGGGCGGCTTGCGCCGAGGCCATCGAGGCGGCTCCCTGTCGCCGTATCTCGGCCGCCAGCTTCGTCGAAGCTGCAATCGTCATCGACGGTAGCCGTGATCCGGTCGCCAGCCGCCGTTTTGACGATCTCGTCAAGGAGGCGCAGCTGGTCATCGAAGCGGTCACCGACGTTCAGGCGAGGATCGCCCGTGAGGCATATCGCGACTTTGGCCGGGGCAGCGGCCACCCGGCGCGGCTGAATTTCGGCGATTGCTTCGCTTACGCCCTGGCGCGCGCGACGGGCGAGCCCCTTCTGTTCAAAGGCGACGATTTCGTGCACACCGATATCGCGCCGGCGCTGGCGTAAAGAGATACGAGAACCATTCCGTCACGGGTTTTCTTGGGAGGGGTGGCGGAGAGGCGTAATCCGTGGACATGCTCGATCGGGTATCGGATATTTCCGCCACTCGAGACCCGGACGGGGAAGCCATGCCCAACCGCATCAACCGTGCCATCGAACTTTTGGAGCTGGACCAGGCGATCTATTACACCGGCGGCCATAGCGGCCACGTGCTGACCTATCCGCAGGGGTGCGAAGACGCGCATGTCTGGGCCGATTACATCAATGTCGGGATGGAGCACGGGGCGTTCGACATGGCGGGCCTCGCTGAATATATGCGCGGCCTCGTCGAGGGTGGCCCGACGCGCTCGGGTCACCGCACGCCGACCGTCGTCGTCGAGGCGCCGGTCAACGGCACCGACGCCGCAAATGTCCGCTTCAATGCTTGGCAATTCCGCCAGATCCTCGGCCGCGGCGTGCACGGCGTGCTGCTCTGCCAGGCGGAGTCGGCGTCGGCGGTCCGCGCCTTTGTCGAAAGCTGCCGCTATCCGCACCAGGCCAGGGGGGTGGATCCCTCTTTGCCCTCGCCGGGCGAACGAATGCGCGGGGCAACCGGAGAGGCGAACGATGGCCGCCTCGGGATCGGCACGCGCGGCCGCGGCTCGGAAGCGACTGCCGCTCCGGTGTGGGGGATCTCCTCGGAAGACTATCTGCGCCGCTGCGATCCCTGGCCGCTCAACCCCAACGGCGAACTCCTGCTCGGCGTCAAGCTCGAAAGCCCGGAGGGGATCGCCCATTGCGAGGAGATCCTTGCCGTGCCGGGCCTCGGTTTCGCCGAATTGGGACCCGGCGACCTGGGGCTGGCGCTCGGCTATCTGTCGGTTCCGCGAGATCCATATCCGCCCGAGATGAAACAGG
>VAZT01000554.1 GCA_005884825.1 Alphaproteobacteria bacterium | reverse complement strand
TTCCATTTGCCTTCTCACGATGCTCGGCTGCTCGGCAGCCTACAACCTCGCCTCCAATGGACCCCGAAAAGCGTTCCTCCGCCAGCTCGATCATGCCGCGATCTTTCTGATGATCGCCGGTACCTACGCCCCATTCACGACATGCCGACTGCACGGCGATTGGGCGATCGGGATGACTGCCGCAATTTGGACGGGCGCAATCACCGGAGCCGCCATGAAGCTGATCTGTCCACGTGGTCTCAAGCGAAGTTCGATCGTTGCCTATCTGGCGCTGGGCTGGCTGATCCTGCTGGGGATTCGACCCATGCTCGCCTCGGTGGACGCTTTGACGGCGATTTTAATCGGAGTTGGGGGCGTGCTCTATTCCATCGGCGTCGCCTTTCACCTCTGGCGGACGCTGCCATTCCACAACGCAATATGGCACAGCTTCGTGCTGGTCGCAGCCAGCTGTCACTACGCAGCTATTCTGCACGGCGTTGTCTTGGCACGACCCTGAGCGCAGGCTAGGCAAAAGCTTAACTTGTCGCCCGTGCACGGGGCGACGCCTCCGTGCAAGCGCAGCTATCCCGGAGGATGGCGATGATGCCGGCTTTGCCATGAGACCAGCTGCATTTGCTCCTATTCCGCTGGCTCAAGCGCACCCAAGGCCGGCACGGAAGCGGTAGGGTTTGGGATGTGCAGAAAGAACGCCGAGATGAACGCGGAGATTAGACCGAACAAGGCCAGCCCGTACAACCCGCCGGCGTAGCTGCCCGTCAGGTCCTGCATTAGTCCGACATACCAGGGACCGAAGAAGCCGCCGAGATTGCCGAGCGAGTTGATCCACGCGATGGCGCCGGCGGCCGCCGTACCGGTCAGGAACATCGGCGGCATCGCCCAGAACGGTCCCTTGGAGCCGTAGAACCCCATCGCCGCGACCGACATGCCGACGAGTGCCCACCAGGTGCCCATCGTCATACCGGCAATCACAAGCCCGATTGTGGAGACCGTGCAAGCCGCCAATAAATGCCACCGCCGCTCGTTCATGCGGTCGGAGAGGAGGCCCCATCCCACCATGGCAACCCCGCCACAAATATAGGGGATCATCGTCAGCCAACCGACATTCATGTTGCTGGAGTTGCCGAGCGATTTGATGATCTGCGGGATAAAGAACAGCATTCCCAGGCTGGCCGTGACAATGCCGAGATAGTTCAAGGACAACAGCAGCACCTTGGGATCGAACATCGCCTGCCACAGGCTGAAGGTCCGCACGGCATCCTTGGCCTTTCGCTCGCTTGCCAGCTTTGCAGCGAGCCAGGTCTTCTCCGCCGCCGTAAGAAACCTTGCCTGCTCCGGCCTGTCGGTCAGTAGGAATAGCGTGACAATACCGATCAGTATGGTCGGAATCGCCTCGGCGATGTACATGATCCGCCAGCCACGCAGGCCGAGCCAGCCGTCCAGACCCAGAAGCGCCGTCGAGATCGGCGCGCCGCCAGCCACCGCGATCGGCAGTCCGATCAAAAAGCCCGAAACAATGCGGGCATGGTGACGGCTCGGAAACCAATAGGTGAAATACAGTATGATCCCCGGGAAGAACCCGGCCTCGGCCACACCCAACAGGAACCGCACGGCGGCAAAGCTCGTCGACCCCGTAACCAGGGCGGTGGCGCCGGCCAAAAGGCCCCAAGTGATCATGATGCGGGCGATCCACAACCGCGCGCCCACCTTTTCCATGATCAGGTTACTCGGCACCTCGAAGATGAAGTAGCCCCAATAGAAGGTGCCAAGGGCGAACCCGAATGCAGTGGCCGACATATCCAGATCGCCGCGCATCGTCAGGCCGGCGAAGCTCACATTGATCCGGTCGATGTAAGCCAGGAAGTAGCTCAGAATGGCGAACGGCAGCAGACGCATATAAACCTTCCGCATGGCCGATTTTTCGATAGCTTCGTCCATCCGTTTCCTCTCCTTTATCGCGGCCGCCCCGTCGGCCCACCAGTAGTCGTTAAAAGGCGGTGCCGGGCTACTTGGCTGGCTATTACTGGAAACGGCGATCGTCCGACATAGGTTCACCCTCTCATCAATAAAGTGGTGAATAGGACACCGCCGATAACCAAGGCTATCCAAGTCAGATCAGTGCTCTTAAACCCGCCACTGGTCGGACAGGCGTGCACCGCCCATTTTGCGCTGACTCCGTCTTGCATGGATGGCGGGACGCAGGTGATCCCTTCCTCATATCCCGAAAGGTGCTCGCTGCTTTACAAGAAGATGGTGCAATCAATCCTGAGTATCCCAATCGGGCCAGCAGCAATCACTGCGACAGCCCCTCGGCGGGCCTGCAACGGATTAGCGGCGCGACCGATCGAGCGAAATCACGTTGCCAGTTGCACGCCGTCGAGCCCGCGGCAATGGGGCGGAATCGAGCGCCGCCTCGAGATCGTGCAGCCGGAACGGTTTTTTGAGAAGCACCACATGGCGTAAGTCCTCGCCAAGCGCGTCCGCGTCGGCGTACCCGGTCATCAGCACGGCCGGCATCTCGGGCCGCGCTTGTCTGGCCACCCGGATCACCTCCGCGCCCGAGATCCCCGGCATGGCATAGTCTACGAGGAGCACGTCCACGTTCGCCGCTCCGCCGGCGTCGACGAGATCAAGCGCGGCGCGGCCGTTAGCTGCTTGTACAATATCGTAGCCAATTGACTGCAGGTGAATGGCAGCGATCTCGCGTACCTCCTCCTGGTCATCGACGACAAGCACAGTCCCACGGCGCCGGACCGTTGCCTCCACCATGTCTTGTTCCGCCCGCGGCGGTTCGGGTTTAGTGGTGCCTACCGCCCGCGGGACATAGATCTCCACCTCAGTTCCTGCACCAGTTTTGCTTCGGATCCGCACGGTGCCGCCCGACTGGCGTGCCAGACCATAGACTTGGCTGAGACCGAGACCGGTGCCTTTGCCAACCTCCTTCGTGGTAAAGAACGGCTCGAACGCTTTCGCCAGCACCTCCTCCGTCATGCCCTCGCCGGTGTCGGTCACCGAGAGGACGACGTAATCGCCGGTAGCGAGGTCGTCGGCGCGGTCCCCCTGGTCAATCCGGACATTCCTAGTCCCGACAAGAATCCTGCCGCCAACGGCCATCGCGTCTCGTGCGTTGATCACG
>VAZT01000107.1 GCA_005884825.1 Alphaproteobacteria bacterium | reverse complement strand
GGCGAACTAAAGTCGAATGAGTTGAGGGCTGGACGAGCAGGGGCGCGGACTGACCGGCACCCTCCTGAAAATCAGGCTATTAAGGCTAATTGCGTTCCCCCAGCTTCGCTTTATGCTGGCTTTTCCGATTGGCGATGGTATGTTGACGTGTTTACTTGATACAGCAAGAACTTGCCCTCTGCGGGGCCGGCGGGTGGAGTGACCTGCACCACGTTACTTAGGCTCGCGGATTTTTGGAAATGACGCCTCCTATGAGCGAAGCGCCCTCAACGCTCGCGGATTTGGTTTCTCCGCTTGCGGAGCCCGAATTCCTGGAGCTGCTGCGGCGGCGCGAATTGGTTTACCGGCCCGGGGCGAACGGCAATCGTTACGCCCCGCTGCTCGGGTGGCCGGCGCTTCGGCGCATGATCGAACTGGGCAATTACCCCAACAAGCGTCCCGATGATATCCGCGTGACAAAGGAGTCTGGCATCATCCAGGCGAGCCGGTGGATGACCGAGGGCAAGGTGGATGCGGCGAAACTGGAGGCCTTTCTGGCGAACGGTTTCAGCGTCGTTGTTCTTCATCTGGACGAGCACGTGCCGGCTTTGGCTGCCGTCTGTGACGAGATCAGATCGCGAACCCTGGAGGGCTCCTTTGTCGGCGCGGTTGTCACGTCGGGGACAGGCGCCGGGGCTTTCCCGGTGCATTACGATCCAGAGGACCTCGTCATCCTGCAGGTCGAGGGGACCAAGCGCTGGCAGATTTTTGGGCCCCCGGTGTCAAATCCCGTCCGGAATATGCCGAAACAATCGCCGCCGGAAACCGAGCCGTTCTTCGACGAGGTGCTGGAGCCCGGGGATCTGTTGTTCGTGCCGGGCGGCAACTGGCACCGCTGCGAGAGCGGATTGAGCACGTCGGTTCATCTGGGCATCTTTTTCCTCCCGCCGACCAGCTGGCATGCCGCTAACCAAATCTTGCGGGCCTTCCTATCCGAGGAGTTGTTCAGGACGCCGTTGACACGGCTCGACGGGGCATCGGCGGTCGAGGCGGTGGAGGCAGAGGTCAAGAGCCGCCTCATCGAAAGCATCCGTGAGCTAAAGCTGAACGAGTTCATTGCCGGGTGGAGTAAGGTGGCATCCTGAGGCGCTTTCCCGGAAGCACGGAGCGTGGATAGAAGGAAATTTCGTTTTGAGTAGCCGTTCGGCGCATGCCAATGCGAAGCTCAGCCTCGCGTCAGACGATATGAGCAGGTGCTTGCGATCAGCGCCGGCCGGCACATAAAGGAGGCTTTCCCCATGGTATGCGGTCTCCTGCAGAACCTCTCGCTGTCCTCCCTTGTTGCACCAGTTGCGGAGGAGGAGTTCCGATCGCGCTACTGGGAACGGCAGCTATTGGTCGTGCATCGAACGGATCCCGATTATTACGACGGCCTCTTTACCCTGGAGGATTTCGAAGAGGCCATCACCCGATCCCCCGACTATGTCAAGCTGGCCAACGCCGCGACCAACAAGTTCAAGTCATACAAAAGCGTGACGGAGGGGTTGGAGGCCGTTCTCGACGATATGCGAGCCGGCGGCACGCTGGTCCTGGATCAACTGCATCACCGGGAGCCAAAGCTGGCTTTGCTCTGCCGGGTGCTGGCCGCGGAGTTGGGCCATCGGTTTCAGACCAACCTCTACCTGACGCCATCGAATGGGAAAGGCTTCACGGCGCACTGGGACAACCACGATGTTTTCATCCTTCAAGTAGTGGGATCCAAGAACTGGAACATTGAGAAACAGCGCCGCGCGCTCCCCGGCAAGGGCGATACAATAAGCGACGAGGAGCGCGAACTTCGCGGAGACGTTCAGTCTTTTGTCCTCGAACAAGCGCGCTGCCGCTGGGGTTTGTTCAAGCACCCGATGATGCGATCGTAAAGCGCCTGAGGGGGGCATTCCGCGAGCTGGCCGATGAGCCATTTCTGCGCGGGGTGCTCGCGCAATTCAAGGACGAACTGGTGAGGACCTATCCGCTCGACCTTTCGGATCAGATCGTCGACTTCTTTCGGCCGAGACCGCTCTGCATTGACGATATCGTCGGCGTGCGTCGCGCCATCGTCTATCAGATGCACAACGGCGACGACTCCGTTCGCATCAATTACGGTGCGCGCGCCATCGTCTTCCCGTCCTTGTTCCGCGAGGCGTTGGAATTTGCATTGAACCGTCCCGCTTTCGTCATCCGCGAGATCCCGGGTCACTTGGAGGACGAGGAGCGGATCGCCTTCGCGGAGCGGCTCCTGGAGGAGGGACTTGTGGTGCGCAAGGCGGGCGCGGGCGTGGTTGCGGAATAGTAACTCATTCGTGTTTTACAGGAGAAGCGCTTGCCAGACCTGACTCGGATCAACAATGCCCTCCTGATGCTGGCGACCGCCGCTTTTTTGCTGACTGCATTACCGGCGGGTCATGCCGCCGATGCACCGCCGGCACAAAAAACCGATACGGCCGCCGATCTCGCGCGCCGGGAAACCGAATTGCGGAACGCTCTGAAAGCCAATCCCAACAATGCCGAAGCACATTTACAGCTCGGCCGTCTCAACCTCGACAAGGGAAACTGGACCGCCGCAGCGTCGGAAGCGCGCGCGGCGCGGAGCGGCAACACCCGAAATGATGAGGCGGACGGACTGCTTGCCACGGCCTTGTACCTGCAGAGTAAGTACGACGTGCTATTCCGAGAGGTCGAGCCGGGTCAACGTGAAGCCAGGGCCGAGTCGATCGTACGTATGAACGTGGGTCTAGCCCACCTCTACACGTCCCAGTTCGACCGCGCAGAACCCTTGCTGCGCGATGCGGTTCGACTCGACCCTGACTCCTGGCGGGCGCATATCGCTCTTGCCCGTCTTTTGATCTTGCAGCGGAAACTGCCCGAGGCGCGCGAGTTGCTCGATGCGGCGCGCGCCCTCGCTCCCACCGAAATAGGGATAACGCGGATAACTGCAGAATTGCTCCGCGCCGAGGGCGATACGGCCGGGGCCATCGCCGCTTTCAGCAAGGTCCTCGAAACGAATCCGACCAGCCTGCCGGCAATGGCTGGCCGTGTCGACGCACTAATCAGCGAGAACAAGCTGTCCGAAGCGCAGCGGGACGTCAGCGTGGCGCTCAGGCAAAACAATCATTCGCAACTCGCTTTTCTCGCTGCCCTTATTCTCGCGCGTCAGGACAAAATAGCCGAGGCAGATCGTGTGCTAATGACGGCCTACCCCGCATTTCACAATATGCCCATCGGCTATTACCTCGAGGGGGTTTTGAGGTATCGCCTTGGTCGATTCGAAATGGCCGAATTCGACCTTGCAAAATTCCAGGGGAAACAGCCCGATGTACCTGGCGTTGCGCGCTTGCGGGCCGATATCGCGCTGAATCGCAAGGACCCTGCAAGCGCCATCAAACTTCTGGAGCCCGTGGTCAAGGCGAATCCTGCGGATCAGTCAGCGGTTACCGACCTCGCCCGCGCGTATCTTGCGAGCGGCCAGTCCGATCAAGTGCTTCAGTTGTATGAGCAACTGGCTGCGGCTTCACCCGAGAAAGTGGTCGCCGCTGGGGATCCGGCGGGCTTGCTGATGATTTATGGCGATGCCTATGGCGACATTTTGGAGATCGAGAAGGTCATTTTGGCGAAGGCGCCGGATGTGGTGATGCCAATGACCGAGCTGCGGCAAGGTGATCTCACAAAGGCCTCGGCGCTGGCCGAGTCGATGGCGGGAAGCGCCCCAAACGATCCAGTGATCCAGAACCTGCTGGGCTCGGTCCGCCTCGCGCAGAAGCGCCTGCCCGAGGCCGAAGCGATTTTTCGTGGCGTCCTCAACAAACACCGGGATTTCACTCCGGCTGCTTTCAATCTCGTTCAAGTATTAGTGGCAGAACAACGGCAGGATGAAGCAAAAGAGATGTTGCACGACCTGGCGCCACGCGGTTAATGATTGCTAGACGTGATTTTCGTGGAGCGCTATTGAGCCGCGGTTGGGAATATTCCAAAGCCGTCGCGGCGATGCAAAAGCCATGAAGGTTTGCGGGTCGTCGGACGGCTTGCACTTGAAGCCGGAAATCAGCCTTCTGTTGGCGTGCGCCCGGGCCGGCACCGCGCAAGAGAAGCAAGCGGCGATCCAGCAGTTGCTCGCGGATGGGATCGATTGGACGTCATTTGCCCAAACGGCGATTGCCCATGGGTTCGCAAGTTTCGCAGCGCATTCGCTCGCGCGCTTGGCGCCAGACGGCATCCCCGGCGACATTCTGGATGCGTTTCACGCCATAATGGACGAGACCAGCAGGGCAAACCGAGCGCTATTCGAAGAGCTTGCCCGATTGGTCGACGCGCTGGCGAAGAACGGGATCGCAGCAATTCCGTTCAAAGGCCCGCTCCTCGCCATCCAGGCGTTCGGTGATCTGGGGCTTCGCGAGTTCAGGGATTTGGATTTCCTCGTCCGCGACGAGGATCTGGCGAACACCGTTGCGACCCTGAACAGTCTTGGCTACCAGCGCAGGGGAGTATTGACGACCGCCCAGTTTGCCCTGATCCATCGCCTGCAGGGCCAGGAAATCGTGTTTGGGGAGTCCACTAGGACAGCAGTCGAGCCCCACACGCGAGTGACGTCGCTGAAAATGGCGCTCGACATCGACTATGCCGGCCTGTGGCGCCGCGCCCGGAGGACCAGCCTGGATGGCCATAGTTTCCTGACGCCCGCGCCGGAAGACGGCCTGCTCCTTCTCGCGATTCATGGCGGGAAGGAGATGTGGCGGAAACTCAAATGGGCGTGCGACTTCGCCAGCTTCGCCGCGTCGTTCCCGAATCTCGACTGGGCGGCAGTCGCAGAGCGCGCGCGCGCGCAAGGCTGCCTGCGCATGCTCCTTTTGGCGACATCGCTGGCGCGGAAATATTTCAATGCGGCGATTCCGGATGCCATCATTACCGCCGAGCGCGGCGACACAGCCATTGCGCCGATGGTCCGCCGCATCGTGGATCATTGGCAGGCTGACCCTTCCGGTCTATCCGCAGGCCCCAAGCTGGCCGACCCGGGCGACAAGCTGGTCGACGTGGATTGGCTGCGTCTCCACGACGGGCTCGTGCGGCGGGTGCGCTATCTGTCGCGGACCTTGTTCCTGCCAGGGCCGGAGTATGTTGCCTCCATCGCTTTGCCGCGGCATTTGGGCTTCGCCTACATTCCAATCAAACTTGCCCACGACCTGATGGCGCTGCCACTGTGGCAAGCCCTTCGGCAAGCGCTTGCGCCGGTGGGGCGTCTGCCCTATGCGTTCGCGGGGTCCGAGGCCGCTCTTGCTGTCATTCCGGCTTCCGTTGAAACCAAGCAGACCATCAGGCAATACCGGCGAGCTCGGACGTATGCAAAACGCACGCTGGCCCGCGCCCCGAACGATCCTGCGGCGCTTCGGGATCTCGGTGACGCGCTCGTCGGACTCAGACGCCCTCGGGACGCGATTGCCTGCTATGACAAGGCGCTCGAGTATGCCCCCCATGATACGACCATTTGGAAGAGGCGCCTGAACGCGGTACGGGCGACCGGTGCCGCGATTGACCTCCCGGATTTCCCGGGTGACACGCAAGACGCCAAGGCATGGGCGATCTATGCCGCGCAATTGTTCAGCTCGCGACGTTATGCGCAGGCGATCGAGGCCGCCGATCGCTCTATCGCGCTCGACCCTGACAGTATCGCCGGGGCGCGCGCGGGCATCCAAGCCCGGCTATGGGCATGTGACTGGAGCCGCCGCGAAGCCGATGCGCGCCGGGTCAGCGAAGAGGTCAAGGCGGGCCGGCCGATAATAACGCCCTCTTTTCATCGGGCGATATCCGACTCGGAAGCGGAGAGCCTTGCGCTGGCCCGGGTTTGGACCGGAGAAATGCCGCCGGCCGACGCGTTGTGGCGCGGCGAGCGCTATGCCCACGACAAGATCCGCGTGGCCTATAGCTCGACGGATTTCCGCGACCATGTGCTCTCGGACGCGATCGCGGGCTGCTTTGAACACCATGACAGGTCTCGTTTTGAGACTACCGCTATTTCGCTGGGTCCGGGCGACGGGAGCGTAATGCGCCAACGGCTCACGGCCGCATTCGACCGTTTCATCGACGTTCAAGCCATAAGCGATTTTGAGGTCGCCAAGCTGTTGCGCAAACTGGAAATCGACATCGTAGTCGACCTGAACGGCGGCTCGGGAGACTGTCGCGCCGGGATCTTCGCCCATCGGCCGGCGCCGGTGCAAGTGAGCTTTCTGGGCTATCCCGGAACGATGGCGTTGCCGTTCTTCGAATACATCATTGCAGACCCGGTCGTGATTCCGGACGGGCACCGGATCCATTACGCGGAACATGTTGTCTACATGCCGCACACTTACATGCCGAACGACAGAATGCGTCAGATTTTTGCGAGGGCCCCAAGCCGCACTGATGCAGGGCTGCCGACCACAGGCTCCGTTTTCGCCTATCACGACTCCGAATATAAGATCGCTCCCGAGATCTTCGACCTATGGATGCGCCTGCTGAAGACCGTCGATGGCAGCGTGTTATGGCTCAAATCCCCGAATGCGTCCGCGATGGTTAATTTGCGGCGTGAAGCAAATGTCCGCGGTGTTGCTCCGGAGCGGCTTGTGTTCGCCCCGCGCTTGCCTCAGGCAAAGGATTATGTTGCGCGGCTTCGGCTGGCCGATCTTTTTCTCGATACGCGGCCGTATAACGCAAACGCCACCGCGTGCGACGCGCTTTGGGCTGGAGTACCGGTGATAACTTGCCTGGGCAACACGTTCCCGGGGCGTGTCGCTGCGAGCCTCATCTACGCGATCGGACTGCCGGAATTGGTCACCGCATCGCTTGCTGAATATGAGAACCTGGCAACAGCGCTCGCGCAAGATCCCGACCGGCTGGCAACGATCAAGGGGAAATTGGTGCGCAAGCGTTACACCGAACCGCTGTTTGATACGGCGCGCTTCACGCGTGATCTCGAGTCCGCGTACATGATCATTTGGAAGCGGCAGCAGGATGGCTTACCGCCGGCCAGTTTTGCCGTTGATCGCATACCAGCGTGTGCCGCCTAGATGGTCGGTTCAACACTGCGAGGCACCCACGACAGTTCTTCCGTTGCCCGGACATAGTTCCCTGGTTTCGAATTCGAGAGGGCGGATTGGACAAGGCGGGAAAAATCCTCGTCGCGGGCGGTGGTGGTTTCATCGGCGGGCATTTAGTCGCCGAGCTTCTTCGTAGGGGAAACACGGACCTCCGCGTGGTCGACTGCAAACCCATCTCGGAGTGGCATCAGGTCTTTCGCGAAATCGAAAACGTTCGCGCCGATCTTCGGAAGATGGATGCGTGCCGGGCCGTTACGCGAGATG
Organism: Alphaproteobacteria bacterium; assembly: GCA_005884825.1. Taxonomy (GTDB): domain Bacteria; phylum Pseudomonadota; class Alphaproteobacteria; order ATCC43930; family CGMCC-115725; genus AP-15. The sequence continues at coordinate 5,308 of VAZT01000107.1, read as the reverse complement.
CGCGTTACGTCTTTAATCTCGCGGCAGATATGGGCGGGATGGGATTTATCGAATCGCATAAAGCTGAATGCATGTTGTCGGTCCTGATCAGCACGCACCTGCTGATAGCGGCACGCGAGGCCTCTGTGGAACGGTTTTTCTACAGTTCTTCGGCGTGCGTCTACCCAACCGAGAAACAAACCACCGCCGCAGTCGCTCCGCTGCGAGAGAGCGACGCGTATCCCGCGATGCCCGAGGACGGCTATGGTTGGGAGAAACTGTTCAGCGAACGAATGTGCCGTCACTTCCGAGAAGATTACGGGCTAGAGACCAGGGTCGCCCGATATCATAACGTCTACGGTCCCGCGGGCACTTACGATGGCGGACGCGAGAAGGCGCCGGCAGCGATCTGCCGCAAGGTGATCGCGGCGAAGCTCTCGGGTGTCGATGAGATTGAGATTTGGGGCGACGGTAACCAGACCCGCAGCTTTATGTACATCTCCGATTGTATAATTGGTACCCGTCTGATTTTCGACAGCAACGAGATTGAACCTCTTAACCTTGGTAGCGACCGTCTTGTAACGATCAACCAGTTAGTGGACATTGTCGAGGCGATAGCCGGGGTAAAGCTGAAACGAATTTACAACCTTGCAGCCCCCAAGGGGGTCCGCGGCCGCAACAGCGACAATACCCTGATCGGTGAACGCCTCGGCTGGAAGCCCAGCGTATCCCTCGAACGCGGGCTGGAGCCCACCTACCGCTGGATCCACGATCAAATGGTCGGTGAATCGAAAGGGCATCGTGGTGGTAGCCGGGGGGATCGGGGGATCTGATGCTTTCGGCAAGGATGTCCGCCCGGTGTTCGACATGGTCGCCTCGATTTGAAAGATGCCGAAATCGGGGGACCGGGCGTAGCCGTCGGGAGCAAAATCCGGGCCGGGGTCACGGCCTCAGCACTCGGCACGCGGGATTTCCTGTTTATCAAAGATCTGCAAAAGAGCCATCCTGGGCTCAAATCATCGTGAACACCGTGAATGTCGCTTGACGATTGTGTCGAAGCGCCTCATGCGGCAAGCCATCCTTGAACGGTGAGAGAGTGGACCAAGGAATACCTCCCTCACGTGAGTCGTGTCTTCTTTTGGCCTGCGCCAAGCTTACTACCACCGAAGAGGACAAAGCCACGATCCGACAGATGCTCGGCGAGGGCATCGACTGGTCGGTCCTCGCGCAGACGGCAATCGACCGCGGCGTCGCGAGCCTTGCCGCCCATACGCTGGTCTGCGTCGCTCCCGGTATGGTGCCGTCAGACATCCTCGAGGCTTTTTGCGAGATCGTCCACCAGACACGCATTGGAAATCGTGAGATTCTCGCTAGAATTAGGGGAACCCTCGAACAGATTCCATCTCAAGGCCCGCGGCTCGCAACGGAGAATGCGTTAGCGGCCGCAAGCAGTGCCCTGACCAACAATCCAGCCGACGTGGCGGCTTGGCGCAATCTCGGTCGTACACTGTCAGATCTCCATCGGTACCAAGAGGCAATTGCCTGCTATGATCGCGCGACCGCACTGGCGCCCGACGACGCCGCTAATTGGATAGATCGTGCCAGGGCGATGGGTGCTGCCGGCCGACGAGCAGCGACCCTTCCTTATATCGAAAGGGCACTCGCGCTCGATCCGGAAGACCCGCAAGCGTGGACAAGATACGCATACGTGCTCTCAGACTTGCAGCGTTATGCAGAAGCCTTGGAGGCGAGCGATCGCGCTCTTGCCCTTGATCCCGAGAATATCGCGGCGGCGCGCATCGGAATCCATGCCCTGCTATTCGTCTGCGACTGGCGCCGGCGCGAAACCATCAAAAGCCGAATTGATAATGGATTGAAAGCCAGGCGGCTCATTATCACGCCGTTCCTTAATCTGGCCATATCCGAGTCCGAAGCTGAGAACCTCGCGCTTGCAAAGCTTTGGGCAAAAACAGTTCCGCCGTCTGCAAACCCGTTATGGCGCGGCGAACGCTACCGCCACGACAAAATCCGTATCGCCTATATCTCGACGGATTTCCGCGACACTCTCTCGGTAAATGCGATAGCTGGCTGCTTCGAGGGCCACGATAAGACTCGGTTCGAGACCATGGGAATATCGCTGAACCCAGATGACGGAAGCGACACGCGGCGGCGGATCGTATCCGCGTTCGATCACTTCGTTGAAGCACAGGTCATGAGCAACGCCCAAGTCGCTACCCTGTTGCGCGACTGTGAGATCGACATTGCCATCGATCTGAACGGCTATGCGGGAGACAAGCGCACCGAAATCGTCGCTGCTCGGCCGGCGCCCCTACAGGTGAATTTTGCCGGCTATGCGGGCACTACGGGTATGCCTTTCATCGATTACATCATCGCCGATCGGATAGTAATCCCCGAGCAACATCACGTCTATTATAGCGAGAAGGTCGTTTATCTGCCACATACCTTCTTTCCGACTGACCGGAAAAGGCGGATCGCGGAGTATACACCAACACGCACTGAGGCAGGATTGCCGGAAACCGGCTTTATCTTCGCCTGCCATAATACCCCGTACAAAATCACCCCGGAAGTGTTTGAAATCTGGATGCGGCTCTTGCGAGCGGTCGAGGGCAGCGTGCTGTGGCTTAGTTCCACGATAGACGCCGCAGTGGTTAATTTGCGGCGAGAGGCCGCCGGCCGGCGGGTTGCGCCGGAGCGGCTTGTATTCGGTCCCCGAGTGCCGCAGCGGGAAGACCACCTTGCGCGGCTCCGCCTGGCTGATCTCTTTCTCGACACCCTCCCGTACAATGCACACACGACCGCATGCGATGCGCTCTGGGTAGGTCTGCCGGTGCTGACGTGCGCGGGCGCCACCTTTCCCGGACGTGTTGCTGCAAGCCTGCTCTATGCGGCCGGCTTGCCGCAGCTGGTGACGGCATCGCTGGTCGAGTATGAGGAACTGGCGCTCGTGCTGGCGCGCGCGCCCGAAAGGCTTGCTGCCATCAAGGAAAAGCTGAAGCGTAATCGCGACACCGAGCCCTTATTCGATACGGCGCGCTTCACGCGCGATCTCGAAACCGCCTACACGATAATGTGGCAGCGGCAGCAGGATGGGCTACCGGCAGCCAGTTTTGCCGTTAATTGCACACCAGCCTGCGCCGCCTAAATGCGACGAGGTTCTTCCGAGTTCGGGCCTAGAGCGACTCGCCTGACTGGCCTGCGGCAACGCCGCGATCGGGATACATGATAGAGGCCGGCGGGTTAGAAGACCTCGCTTACAACGTCTCAAAGGAGAACAAAGGTTGCTCCAACAAACTCCTGCTGCACCACCCAATAGCTGCGAGCCCCTCGACACTGCGCTGCAGAATTGGGAGCAAGCGATCGCGCTGAAGCCGGATTGGCCCGAGGCATATTATGCGTGCGGGAATGTACTGGTAGAATTGAGGCGCTACGGAGATGCAATCGCCAGTTTCGATAAAGCAATTGCACTGAAGCCCGATTACTCGCCTGCATACAACAGCCGAGGGAATGCGCTGCAAGCCCTCCGACGCTTCGATGAAGCGGTCGAGACCTACGACAACGCGATCGCGTTCAAAGCCGATTACGCGGCGGCGTACAGCAATCGTGGGAACGCTCTCCAATCTCTAAATCGCTTCGAGGAGGCAATTGAGAGCTACGGAAAAGCAATCGCCCTGAGGCCCGACTACTGCGACGCTTACAACAATCGCGGGGTTTCCCTTAGACGGCTCGGGCGCTTCGATGAGGCCTCCCAGGACTTCGAGAGTGCCATCGCTGTCCTGCCCGATCACGCGGGGTTGCATAACAATCGTGGCAATGCGCTTGTAGCACTCGGGCGTTTCGAGGACGCAATCGAGAGTTATGATACGGCTATTGCGCTCAGTCCTCACTACCCCGATGTGTACGACAATCGCGGTGTTGCGCTGAAAGAACTGAAGCGCTTCGATGAAGCAATGGAGAGCTTCGGCAAAGCGCTCGCGCTAAAGCCGGACTATCATGAGGCAATCTTTAACAGGGCGCTCCTGCATCTCCTGATGGGACGGTTCGATATCGGATGGCGAGATTACGAGGCGCGCAAGAATACCAGGGAAAATGTTTCAAATCGCTGCTGGGGAAAGCCTCTCTGGTTGGGCGAGACCGACATCTCGGGAAAGACCATCCTGGTCGATTGGGAGCAGGGGTTCGGAGATGTCATTCAAATGTGCCGTTACATAAGTCTTCTGAAAAAAGCCGGCGCGACAGTCCTGTTCTTGCCGCAGAAGAACTTACGGACTTTAATGAGGAGCCTCGATCCCGACGTCTGCATTATCGATCACGACACGGTGGTCCCCGAGTTTGATCTGCACTGTTCCGTCATGAGTCTCCCGTTCGCGTTCAAGACGGATATCGGGAGTATACCCAGCGCGAGCTACATCTCTGCCGATAAAGACAAAGTCGCACTGTGGAGGGATCGACTCGGCAGGAAAACCAAACTCAGAGTTGGCGTAGTCTGGAAGGGAAATGCGTTTCCGGGCAATAGCCGAAGCATCGAGTTGGAGCGGTTCCGACGGTTGTTCAATCCGCGCCTCGAATTCATAAGCTTGCAGAAAGAGGTGACCGACGCGGAGCGCTCTCTGCTGGACCGCGCAGGCGTCCTTCATGCCGGGGATGCGTTTGCCGATTTCAGCGATACCGCGGCGCTCTGTGTTCTGATGGACCTTGTCATAAGCATAGATACCAGCGTCGCTCATCTCGCAGGTGCGCTTGGGGTCCCCGTCTGGGTGTTGCTTAACTGGGCTCCCGATTGGCGGTGGCTGCTCGACAGGGATGACAGCCCCTGGTATCCCTCGATGCGGCTGTTTCGCCAGAAGGCGCAAGGCGATTGGAACAGCGTGCTGGAGCGGGTTGAACTGGAGCTTGAACAGGCACTCCACGTTTGACGCGCTATTTTGCAAAAAAAAAGCGCCGATTCTGCGCTAGAATCGTTGCTTCGTTCAGGGGCAGGAGTTCCTATCATGGCGACGTGCCGGTTTCTGGAGAACCTGACGCTCGCTTCCCTTGTCGCGCCGGTGACGGAACAGGAGTTCCAAACACAATATTGGGAGCAGAAGCCGCTGGTCGTTAACCGCAATGATCCGGATTACTACGGCGATCTCTTCACGGTGGACGATTTCGACAAAGCGATCACCAGCTCTCCCGAATATATCAAGATAAATAATGCGACGAAGGCTGGTACCTCAGTCAAACATGCGACGGTGCAGGGTTTGGAGGCCGTTCTCGCCGATATGCGTGATGGTGCCACGCTCATCCTGGAGCAATTGCAGCGTCACGAGCC